>JBHPDY010000043.1:0-13173 GCA_042577605.1 Candidatus Margulisiibacteriota bacterium | reverse complement strand
AGAAATAAGCTTTTTACAATAATTGCATTTTCCCAGCCGGAGAATATAACTGAATACTGGGAATAGGTCTAATATTGAAAGCCGGTGGTCGCAACTAGGACAATATGAACCAGGGCTGATAATGTTTTTACCTCTGGGAAGCCTATAGGCAAGCATTCCGGCAAAACTGCCAAACACCCCTCCCAGCACTGCCAGTATCAGATAAGCTGTCATTGATATAGTTTCCCCATTATTTTTTCACCGATTATGGCATTTATTTCAGCTTTGATATGAATTACATCTTTGTAATCTATTTCCAAAACTTTTCCGTTTTGGTGGATCAGGTTAACAATGTCCATGCGGGCATAAGGTATTGTAAAGGAAAATGTTTTAGAACTTTCCAGGATAATTGTCTCAATTGTCTGTAAAAGGAGGTTAATGTTTAAATTGTTTTTGGCAGAAATATGAACCTGGGGCTGAAAATCATTTAGATCGTGCTGAATATAACTAATATCAGAAATAGCGTCAATTTTATTAAAAATATACACCTGAGGGATTTTTTCAGGGTGCAGCTCAACCAGGAGATTATTAACAGTTTGGATCATTTCCAGATAGTTGGGATGCGATATATCAACAATATGCAGTAAAATATCAGATTCCATAGCTTCTTCCAGAGTTGACCTGAACGAACTGACCAGCTGGTGCGGGAGCTTCTGGATAAATCCTACTGTGTCGGAAAGCAGGATTTCCTGCTTTTGGCTGAGCCGCAATTTTCTGGTGGTTGAGGTCAAAGTAGCAAATAACTTGTCTTCAACTAACACTCCGGCCTGGGTTAGCTGGTTCATTAAGGTGGATTTGCCGGCATTTGTATATCCGACCAGTGAACAGGTGATCAGGGGTACATTTTTTCTCTTTTCTCTTCTAAGCTCCCTTTGGTTGGAGATTTTTTTAAGTTTCTTTTTTACTGCTAAGATCCGGTTCCTCACTTGGCGTTTATCAGATTCCAGCTGCTTTTCACCCGGCCCCCTAGTACCGATTCCTCCTCCCAGCCTGGACAAATGCAGCCATAAACGTGTCAACCTGGGCAACTGGTATTCCAGTTGGGCTAATTCTACCTGTAACTGGGATTCAGAACTTCTGGCATGATTGGCAAAAATATCCAGAATTATGCCGGTACGATCTAATATCTTTACCTTGAACTCCTCCTCCAGGGTCTTTATCTGCAGAGGAGAAAGTTCGTCATCTGCCAAAACAACTTTAATGCTATACTGCTCGCAAAGGCTGGTAACCTCTGCCAGTTTGCCTGAACCAAGGTAAAACTTAGGATGTGGTTTTTCCCGTTTCTGGATACATTTGGCGCATACGTTAAGGCCGGCGGTATCTGCCAGTTTAGCCAGCTCAGCTAATGAATCATCAGCTGGCCATTTCTGTTTATTAGAATTTGAAAGGTTTAAACCTATTAAAAGCGTATTAAATTGGTCTGCTGTTGAAGAAATCACTTAATAAGGTCCGGGTGTTCCTTAATAATTTTATCAAGACGTTTCTTTTGAGAACGGGCAGATTTGTCTTTTGGGAAATTTATTATGTATTTTGCTAGTGAATCCCTGGCCTTGTTGACATTTCCGGAATTTGCCAGGGCCTGGATATAGAACTGGTGCAGATCTTTTCTTTGTGCCGGATATAGGGTAAATAAGCGTTCATATAACTGAGCTGCCGGCTGCCATTTTTTTAAGTGAATGTAAATTGCGGCCAGGTTCTTCATAGCTTCCAGGTTTGAGTTATCTTCTTTGATCTTTTCTTCTAAGAAAGGGACTGCCTTTTCACTTTCTTTTAATTGCAGGTATAAACCTGCGATCGCCATTTTTATCTTATTGTAACGCGGATTCCTTTTGTATATCTCCAGGTATTGTTCCAAGGTCTTATCCAGTTTATTTTCACTCCGATAAATAAAAGCCAGGTTATAGCGGGCTTCAAGCATTCTTCCATCCATAGTAAGGATCTTTTTATACAGATCTCTTGCTTCATCCATCTTATTATTTCGGTGTAGATGATAAGCAAGGTTCAAAAGGAACAAAGGATTCTGTGAATCGGTTTTAGCAGCTTCCCGTATCAGCTGTTCGGACGTTTTTTTGTATTCTGCTTTTTTATCCTTGTCAGTAGTTAGTTTGGCAAATTCTTCGTAAACATTTGCCAGCCTGTTCTTGAACCACGGATTATGTGGGTCGTATTTTATAGATTTTAAAAAAATGTTTTGGACCTTGGTTAAATATTTTATTTTCATCTCCGGATTTGTTTGTGATTTGGCATAGTTTAAGTAATCTTTACCTAACTGAACCATATAATGTGTTTCCCAGGGAGCATGTTTAATAGCTAATTCAAGCTCCTCAATAGCAAAGTTATAACGCTTGGCCATTGAAAAATTATATCCGTCACGAAAATGTCTTTCTGCAAAGAAAGGCTGAATAAATATCCAAATAGCCATAATACAAACAGCCCAGAACAGGATTATCATTATCCAGCTTGAAATTTGAATCTTAGAAACTGATACTTCTTGTATTTTATTTTCTGACATTTATGTTTTTGTAACCTCTGAGCTATCTTCCGGATAGAAAGCGCTGTGTTTGACAAAAGCCAAGGATAATCCCATCAATATATAAAAAAGCACAACAGTAGCCACCACACCAAAATTGAACAAAACCTGTCCCAGGTATATGGATGCGCCGCACATGCAGCCAATTACTAAATATCTATATGGGCTGTTTTTCAAGTTTAACCAGCCGTTAAGAACAATTAAATACCAGCTTATAATAAAACCGAAATAATAGACCATAAAACCAAAAACACCTCTGGTAGCCAGAGTGTTTAAATATTCATTATGCAGCCTGTCAGGCGTAAAATTATGGCCTCCCTCTAAAATACCGTATTCACTGCGCCGGTATTTAGGGTACATATATTTTATGGTGTCAGGCCCGGTACCTAGGACCCAATAATCCTTGATCCATGGTAAAGAGCTTTTCCACATAGAAGTACGGGCCGTACCTTTGATAGCGTCACGTTTATAGGAATTTACTCTATGGTCTACATTTTTAACAGCTTGCAAGCCCTGGGTATTAAGTTTAAAAGTCTTATTAAAATAATAAGGCATAGTAGGAATAGTTATGACAACAGCAAAAATACAAAGGAAAGCCAGCAGCCAGAACTTTTTTTCCCGTAACAGCTCGGGATTACCCCTTAGGATGAGGAAATAGTACCCGATTAATAGAATAATATAAAGAAATACTGAAGTTAATGAAATAGAAACAAATTGAAGTTGTGCAAAAATAATAATTATTACTAGCCTGGCAGCAAAAAATCTTAATCCGCCTTTTAAGGAAAAAGTTAGAACAATAAAAATCGGGATCAGTAATGAAAAAGTGACCAGCCCTAAAGCAATATTAATATTGGCTAAGTTAAGAATAAAGGTAAGCAAAAGGAACATAACAATGCCTGATGCTTTAAAAATATCTGATAATGACAAAACATAGTTGGAATCTGCTTTCTTAAAAGAAATATAACAGCTATGAACAATATACAAGGCAATAACCACCATAATAGGTAAATGTATTAACGGCGGCATTAAGTACAACCTAAAAATATAAAGAAGGTAAAAAGCTGCTATACCTATAATGCTGGCAAAAAAATCAATGATAAATGCTTTATTATTTTTAGAATTTAAAGAATTAGTTGTGATCAAATAGAATAAAGTCATACTGCCGATAAAGCCCATCCAGGTAGCACGTGAAAAAGATAAGAACTGGGCATAATATATAAGACAGGTAGCAAAAAAGACCAGCCATTTGATAATGACCATAATCTTGGGAATTTTTTTCATCCGATAGTGCTTTGAAGACAAATATAGCAATAAAGAAATGCACACCGGAATGATCATGCTCACATAAGCGCAAAAATGAACAGGATTATTAATACAGGCAAAAACTCTCATTGTAGGATCAACACTCCAGCGCATAAAATCATGTCCCGTACTTTGGTAAATACCATAGATGCTGGACAAAACAGTAGGGACAATCAGACCGGCAGCCAACCACGGTATTTGAAACCTGGCCCGTACCAGCTTGGACCACATGAAAATAAGGAAAATATAATTTGTAATGGTAATAATGCCTTCCCAGCGGTCATAAGCACCAATGATGGATATCCGTATATTCTGAGAAAAAATAGTTGAAAGGATATTAATTGCAAACCAGATGGCCAAGGGGATTTCTATGCCGACCTTTTTCCACTTAAAGGATCCTACAGTAAAATAATTTTTATTATTATCTTCGCCATTTTCTGCTTTGTTATCTTTGAATAAAAAATATTTGAAAATCCATAACGAGTAGGTAAAAATAATCACTAATCTCAGCAGCAATAACTTATTTACTTCAAATACCGAACGGGTGAGGGAGGTAAAAACAAGAGGTATTCCTACTATTAAAATAAAGAATAACGTCAGGAATGCTATATCAAAAAGACGATTTGCTTTTACTTTGTGCATTAGGATGACCGGCTACAAATTAACAATTTAGAATTTGTTAACTTCTAACCATTTATAAAATCTTTTTATTATAATTACTGCTTCAGCGCGGCTAAGTAATTTCTTCGGAGAGAGTTTTTTAGTGGTTTTATCTCCGATAAAGCCTAATTCTTTTAACACTGTTGCAACAGAATTTTTAGCATATTTAGGGATATCTGCTTTGTCTTTATATTCATTAAGGATAGTTTCATCTGCTGGATTTGGTTTGAATTTTTTAATACCGCGGCTTAGCATTACTATAAAGTTTACCTTTTTGACAGGAGCATAATCCAATTTATTCGCTAGTTCTGTTAAAGAAATGTTGTTTGTTATGGTTATTGGATAATTTTCAATAGCAGAACCGATATTTTTAATAGGATCTTTAATCTTTAAGAACCGGATAGTTTTATCTGCCAGTGCTGTTTTTACGGAAGCTGTGCTATTTTCTTCAGTTTCCATAAAAGAAAGCTTTATTTTATAGGTTCCGCTTGGCAGTAGTTTCTTTTTATTATCTTTGCCATCCCATTTTTGAAGGTAGATGCCGTCCAAATGATTTCTGAACACGCCTATGTCGGTTACTTGTTCATTCTTGGGATTAATAATCTCTAATGAAACAAGGTCATTTTCCCCTAGGCCTCTTAACAGATATTTGAACTGGATACTTTTATGCTTATTAATTTCATAGGCCAGAACAGTATTACTTATCATGTTTGCTGCAGATAATTTGTCGATAGGTTTTTGTGGCGCAAATGTGTCTGCTGTTTTTCCGGGAAGTATTCCCAGATTGGCAGCCCAGAGAATATCGCGTTTTGCCCAATGGCCTTGGATGTCTTTAAAAGATTTTTGTTCATATTCAAAGAAAAAATAAGGTGAAGTTGCAATAATGTCTGCCCTGGCTTTTATTCTTGCTGGAATAGGCTTGGCTTTTTTGCTAGCTACCATTATTGTAGGGCTAAATTGATATGGTGTATAACAAACCAGCGTGTCCGGACCAAGGTTTATTTCTGCTGTTTGAACAGCCTTTTCTTTTTCTGATAATTCTACTCCTATTCCTAAAAATAGGCCTGACTCTGTATTGGCGGTGTCCATAAAACCGGCTTTTACATAGAAAATAAAAGGATCTGTTTTAAAATATTCCCTAAGGGAATAGTTAATCCCGAGCTCATAGGAAGGGGTTAGCATATCGCTTTTGTTAAGGCTATTTTTTTCCAGGTTGAAGATCATACCTAGCCGTCCTTCTAATAGGAGGTTTTTGATGCTATTTGCAAATATAGGATAACGAAATTTAATGCCAGTATCAGGATTATTGACCATTGCCTGCTCTTTATTAAAGGAATGATATCCAATGTATGGTGACAATAATATGTCTTGGAATAGCACGGATTTTGCGTAAATATGATTATTTGCTGAAATAACAAGTATAAAAAATATAGTGGCTAAAAGCTTTAAATTTTTCATGATCAGTTATGAATTATATAATTATTTGCATGTTTTTACAAATAATAATATTGTTTGTATTTATATTGGAAGTGAAAAATGAAACTTACCCTCGTTCCCTCTCTTGAAAGAGAGGGATGGTAGATTTGGATGATTCGAAGACAGGGATAGCATTTCCAACATAAAACAAGAATTATGAAAAAATTAAAAGTATTAGTGCTTGGCAGCGGGGCTATCGGTTCATTGTATGGGGGGAAACTACAAAAAGCCGGGGCAGAAGTAGCGCTTATTTGCAGGTCGGATTTTGCTACAGTAAAAAACAAGGGTATTTTTATTAAAAGTCCTGGGGGTGATTGGCGTTTTAATCCTGATGAAGTTATTAGTGCTGCCAAGGAGTATTCCGGTAATCCCGATTACATTTTAATCACTACTAAAGTCCTTCCTAAAATAAATGTTACGGAATTAATCAGGCTGGCCGTCAGGCCCGGTACTTCTTTGATTTTACTACAAAACGGTATTGATATTGAAAAGGGCCTGCAAAAAAAATTTCCTGGTAATGAGATTATAAGCGGATTAGCTTTTGTATGTGCTACTAGGATTAAACCAGGACTTGTTAACCATCAGGAATACGGCAAACTTGTTTTCGGGCTATATCCAAAAGGCAACTCTCCCAAAGTGCAGACCCTATGCAGACTATTTGAAGAGGCTGGGGTGCCCTGCAAAGAAGATAAGAACATTATCTGGTCCCGCTGGAAAAAATTGATCTGGAATGTCCCTTTTAACTCCATTTCTGTCTTAGCCGGTGGCTTAACAACCGCACAAATGTTAAAAAATGAGCAGACAAAGGATTTGGTAAATAAGATAATGCAAGAGGTTTATTTATTAGCTGAAAAAACAGGGAACAAATTAAAACCAGATGTTATTCAAAGCAACATAGATGCCACATTAAGAATGCCCCCCTACAAAACAAGTATGCTGGTAGATTTCGAAAACAACCGGGAAATGGAGGTAGAAGCCATAGTAGGTAATGTAGTACGCATAGCTAAAGAACTAAATTTCCCAGTACCGCATATAGAAACCTTATATGCCCTCTTAAACGCCATAAATTCTTCGTGAAATCCATTAAACGAAAAAAATCACGTCTCTACGGATGATTTTGCTCTGATATCCTTAAAAATCAACAAGTTGATTTTTGTATATATCCCTTATGGAATAAAAAACATTTTTATAAGCCCCAGACTTAAAGTCAGGATAAGTCCATGGCAAATCCGAAAACTTCTTCTTATGAACCAACAAAGTAACTTCCCCATAAATATTATTATTAAGAGGAATACGATGCGTAAAATTTTTCGTGGAAAATAGAATAATATTTGGCAATGAGAGTATACCTGGATCTAAATTTATTTGCCGCTTACTGTCTTGAGAATATTTTTCCTCAATATCATTGGTGATTATTTTGCTCTGAGGTGTTTTTTCAACATCACGAAGTTCATAAAAACTGATGAACCTTTTGGTCAGGCCCTTTCCCATTTCCTGTTCATAATAGTTGGTATGGTCAAATTTTATGGGCAGGGATATAAAATCTATTATACCAAAACTATCGCTTAAATTTTGAAGCACATCTAAAAAAAATATTTCCCGGGTATAGATAATACCAATAAAAAATTTAACCAGTGAAAACTTTTTTATTTTTCCCATATAATCAACAGGTTATCCACAGGTTCGCCCAAACTCAAATAATCGTGAGTTTGCAATGGAAAATTTCAATATTTCGGGTCTTGACATAAGCGTATGTTAACATGTTTTCCACAGGTTTAAAATCATGAGATTTTTTTAGTTTATTACCTAAATGGAAATGGGAAATGAGAAATGGGAAATGGGGGAAGAAAACTGAATATATTTTATATTTTATATCTTATCCCTCCGCCCCCATTTCTCACTTCACATTTCCAATTAGAAGGCTGCTTATTGGCTGTGCCTAAGAACAAAACAGTATACTAACCAGAAAAAAAATGTTAAGTTTATTGCTCAATAAATAGTTTCGGTAATAAATTCAAAACAATTTTTTGGAAAATAAAACGGAGGAAAAAAATGACAAATAGAGTATATAATTTCTATGCAGGGCCAGCAGTACTTCCATTACCTGTATTAGAAAAAGCCCAGAAGGAATTACTGAATTATGATAATTCCGGGATGTCTATTATGGAGTTAAGTCATAGGTCAAATACATTTGTAAATGTACTTGAAAGCGCTGAAGCCAGAATCAGGAGATTGTTTCAAATCCCGGATGAATATGCAGTACTTTTTCTCCAGGGTGGGGCAAGCCTTCAGTTTGCTATGATCCCACTTAATCTATATCTTGATAACCAGCCTGTTGATTGCATTAATACCGGAAATTGGACCAAAAAAGCTATCTCGGAAATCAATAAAGTAGGTTCAACCAATCTTTTGGCTTCAAGCGAAGATAGGAATTTCTCTTATATTCCGGATGTGGATAATTTAAAATTTAATGACCAAGCTTCTTATTTATATATAACCTCAAATAATACTATTTTTGGCACTCAATACCAAAAGTTCCCAAAAAAGAATAATAATGTGCCCATAGTAGCAGATATGTCCTCTGACATTCTTTCCAGAAAAATAGATATTCAAAATTTCGATTTAATAATTGCCGGTGCCCAAAAAAATATCGGGCCTTCAGGAGCAAGCCTGGTTATTATCCGTAAAGAATTAGCTGAAAGAGCTAAAGAATCATTGCCAACATTTTTACAATATAGAACCCATATAAAACATAGTTCCCTTTACAATACACCACCCACTTTTCCGATTTACATTATCAACCTGGTGATGGAATGGGTAGAAGAAAACGGAGGATTAGACGTGGTAGAAGCTAATAATAATAAAAAAGCTCAACTCTTATATAATGCAATTGACGAAAGCAGTTTCTATTATTGTCCAACGGAAAAAACTTCACGTTCAAAAATGAATGTAGTCTACAGAATTACAGGTGATAAAGATGACCTGGAAAAACAGTTTGCAGCTGAAGCAGCGGAAAAAGGATTAGTAGGCCTTAAAGGCCATAGGTCTGTGGGCGGGCTTAGGGCATCTATCTATAATTCACAAAGCTTAGAAGCCGTTGAAACACTGGTCGCATTTATGCAGGAATTTGAGAAAAAAAACAAATAGAATTAAATGATTAAGCTGGTAGTTTTTGACCTGGATGGAACCTTAGTTGACAGCCTGAATGATATTGTCTCATCCTTGAACTTTGTTTTGGGAAAATATAACGGTCGTCAAGTTAGCGTTAATCATGTCAAGAAATTTATCGGATTGAGCCTTAATAACCTGATCATAGATTCACTTTCCGGAAGCGCTGTTGATCTGAGCAAAGTCAGAGAAGAATTTTTATCCAATTATCACCAAAACTTACTTCAAACCCTCAAGCCCTATAATGAAGTTGTAGAACTTCTGCAATATTTATATGAAAATAATATCAAACAATGTGTTTTAACAAATAGTTTGGAGGCATCTGCAAGGAAAATTATCAGCCACCTTGGGTGGGATAAATACTTTGAAATGATCGTAGCACCGGATACTTACGGTTTTAGAAAACCAGACCCTGGCGGCTTGATAGAAATACTTGCCAAATACTCCTTTTCCAAAGACGAAATAATAATGGTAGGCGATACTCAGGCAGATATTATGGTAGCCAAAGCTGTAGACATTAAATGCATTTCAGTTCTATATGGATATCAGAACAAGAAAAACCTAATTGAGTACCAGCCGGATTATTTTGTTTCCGGGCCCAGAGAAATAATTCCTATCCTCGACTAGAAACCTAAGCGACAACTTCTTTGAACTTATAGCCCACGCCCCTAACGGTTTCCAGGTATTTAGCATAGTCGTCCAGTTTTTTTCTTAAACTTACTATAAGCACATCTATGGTCCGGTCAGTAACTACATAATCATTACCATGAATAGCTTCTACAATTTGATATCGTGAAAATACCCATCCAGGCTGGTTAGCTAAGAAATATAAGGTTTGAAACTCAGAAAAAGTCAGATCTACTTGTTTATGATCAATTGATACCTCTCTTTTTATAGGATCTATTACCATATTTTTCACCCTGATAACTTTATCTTCTCTCACGCTTGACTGCTTGCTGATGCGGCGTAGAACTGTACGTATTCTGGCAATAAGTACTTTTGGATTAAACGGTTTGGTAATATAATCATCAGCCCCTACTTCAAGCCCCGTGATAATATCCGAATCATCTGTTTTGGCAGTTAACATGATAATGGGGATATTCTGTGTTTGCGGATTCATTTTTAATTGCCGGCATATTTCAAGGCCGTCTACTTCTGGTAAGATCAGGTCCAGAAGAATAACATCCGGCTCAAAGGTCTTGGCTTTGTCCAATGCCTCCTCCCCATTGGTAATAGCACATATTTGCGCTCCCTCTTTGGATAGAGTAAAAGTTAAAAGCTCTACAATATCATTCTCGTCTTCGATTAATAATATTTTTTTTCTTAGCACTTCATTTCTCCTTAATTAAAGTATTTTAACAAAACAATTATCTTATTTTCAATATAACTATATTAATAATTATTTACTGCATTTAAGTGATTCAGTAGTAAATGCCCTCTCATGCTCAGCTTCAGGCATAAGAATCGTTACACTGGTTCCCTGACCCTCCTTTGAATCAATATCGATCCTTCCCCCATGATCTTTAATTATTTTCATTACAATAGATAAACCTAGACCTACATTTGTATGAACTGTTGAATAAAAGGGATCAAAAATCATATTCAAAGCTTGTTTGGGAATACCTTTGCCGTTATCGCTGATAATCAGTTTTACACCCTTTACCAACTGGCTGTCATTATTAATGAAGCTGGCAGGTTTGGTGCTTATAGAAATGATCCCGGAATTTCCGATAGCATTTGAAGCATTTAATAATAGATTCACTAAGACCAGATATATTTCCTTGGCAGATGCATTTATCCAGCCCTTATCTTCAATTTCTTTTCTGATAGTTATATGCTTCTTTTTAAGTTCAAGCTCCATTATGGTGTCCACATCATTTATTATTTGCTTGATCTGGATTATTTTCTTGTTTTCTTCTATAGGATTGCCGTATTTCAACATTAAGTTAGTAATATCAACTACCCGTTTGAGGTTTTTATGCGCTTTTTCCAGATACGTGTTAACCTCAATACTGCCAGGAGACTGCTTTATAAAATCCAGGCACATTTTAACGCTGGTTAGCGGATTATGGATCTCATGCGTAATACCAGTAACCAACTTGGCATATGTCTCATTTTTTCTTGCCAGGCCGGCCATTACCAGACTATTGTGATACTCCTGAAGTACTTCATCATAGGGATTTAACCTTTCAAAAAATACTTTTAATAAATCTCTAATCGTATTAAACAGATCCAGATCTTTGCTTGAATATGATATTTCTGATAAACGTTTGCCTAAGATAATAGCCCCTTCAAAACGGTGCAAAGAATGCAGGGGTATAATAATGGAATCCTTAGCCTGATAGTTTTTTATTGAGGATAAAATCTGCTGAGGAACATTATTACTAGAAATAATTGTATTTTGGTCACTTAAAAAAGAGATGAAATCATGATTATGATCAAGCTTTATTTTTAAATCCTTATTATCTTCAAATAAATATTTTAAATCATTCCCATTATGATTATTATATTCAGCTATCAATAAATAGTATTGCTTAAAGTCCATGATTTTATTAAGAATTTCTACGCAGGCCCGTATAGTTTTTTTCCGGTCAAAAATATTTGATAAATCCTTGGTAATGGATTTAATTACTTCCTGAGGATCATACCAGTCGGATATCCATTTTATTTCTGCTGAAGTCTGAATTTTTTGCCTAATCTTTTCACCATAGAATAGCCATAAAATAGCAAATATAGATTCAAAAAAAAGTGGTAAAGGTAAATATAAATGGGCCAGCAACATTGACATGATCAAAGCACTGAAAACAATAAAATATGAACCAAACCTTGAAATAACAACTTTTATGTCCAGCACATCATGCTTGGTGATCGCATAAGCTATGATAATGGTATAAAGCAGCATTAAAAAGTTTTCTACCCGTAAATTATGTATTTTTAAATATATAGAAAAAGTTAGAAGCGCTGCGGTGACTAATACCAGTGAAGCCAGAGCAAAGTATTTAAACTTTTCATGAAGACTGCCTTTGCTTTTTAAATATGTTTTGATCATTAGATAATGAAGATGGATTAAGCCAAGTAAATTAAACGTCAAATATAAATAGAATAAGGGGCCAAAAGATACATCAACACTGGGGATAAGGGGATTAAATGTTATTTCTTTAAAAAAATAAGGAGAAGTAAAATTTGCCACAGTAAGAACTGCTCCCAAGCAATACCAGAAGGAGATTATCCATTTTGAAATTCTGGTCTTCACCTTTATGAAAATACTGAAAAAATGATAATAAAACGCAGGTGCAAAAAATCCGCCCATGAAAAACAACTTATTCCAAAAGTTATGAGAAAAATGTTCAGCCAGTGGAGTATAGTAATATATATCACTCATGATCCAGAGAGCTAAGCTGGTAACAAAACAGGTAAAAGCAATACTCTGAATGTTCCTGTTATTTTTAAATGAAATATAAAAAATAAGGATAAGATATCCGATAAGGGTTATTAAAGAGCTAAATAAAAATATGTTCATATAAATGTCCTATTTTACTAGAAAGATATTAACTAAATATTTAAATATTATTATATTTTGATTGATTTATGCCTGCGTTTTTACTGCGCAAATCAAGAAAAATATATTTTGGCGCTATCGCTATTTCGCAACAGGCAATTTTTATAAGTACTCCAAATATTTTGGGTTGTCTTTTTTAAAAGCAACTATTATATTCTTTGCTTTTTGGTCGGCAAAGGGTTTTAGAGATTCCCATAAACGAAGCTGAAGCAGCCAGGTTTTTTCCTTTAATTGATCCTCTGTATAGTTTGCAAAAGATGAGTTTTTTATTCCCTTAAAAGGGAATCGGTTTTCTTTTGCTAAATATGCAAAAAACAACTCCATCTGGTTTAAGGAGTTGGAATCGCTTTCTAAGATTTTCCAGTACTCTACTAAAAAGTGTAATGCTTAAAGTCCATGATTTTATTAAGAATTTCTACGCAGGCCCGTATAGTTTTTT
>JBHPDY010000042.1:0-13413 GCA_042577605.1 Candidatus Margulisiibacteriota bacterium | reverse complement strand
TTTTCTTTGTTTATTGCAGGATTGTTGTTTTATTTTGATTTTTATTTGGCAGTCTTTTCTCTGATACTGATTTTGTTGTTCACTTTTTATTGTATATGGGCAGGGCTTATTTACTTAAACGGGCAGAAAAAAATGCTGGTTCAAAAAGGAAAACTGTCCAGCTTACTGCACCAGTTTATGATCGGAATTGAAAAGATCAAAGTTTCTAGTTCCAAGAGACGGGCTTTTGTTGCCTGGGCAAGGTTGTTCAAGAAGTATAGGAGCCTTTCGCTTAGGTCCTATGAGATAAAAGATGGAATTCATTTCACAATCATAGTTTTTCGTTTGTTTTCTTTAGTATTGTTATTTGGAATAGCGGGCTATTTCCGGGGTTTAACTTTGGCCACGGGTAATTTTATTGCCTTTTTTGTAGCTTTTGATGCCCTCTTTCAAAATACTGCTGAGCTGGCTGATGCTTATTTTACAATTCTGGAAGCTGTGCCGGTCTTTAAAAGTTCGGATGTTATCTATAAAACCATCCCGGAAAAGGAAGATTTAAAAACTACGGTTGACACTTTCCAGGGGAATATAGAGGTCAATAACATTTTTTTCCGCTATTCAACAGATAGCCCGATTATAATTGATGACTTGTCCTTTAGGCTTGAACCAAATGAATTTGTAGCTTTTGTGGGGCCTTCAGGTTCAGGAAAATCTACTCTAGTAAGGTTGTTATTGGGGTTTGAAAAGCCGGATTCAGGATCAATCTATTATGATGGTTATAATCTGGATAAACTGGATCTTCAGAGTGTGCGCAGACAGATTGGATCTGTCTTACAGAACAGTATGCTGTTACCGGGAAGTATATATTCTAATATCAGCGGGGCCCGGAATCTGACCATAGAAGATATCTGGGAAGCTATCATCCAGGCTGGATTGGAAGAAGAGATCAGCGACCTGCCAATGGGCTTGGAAACAGTGATCACCGAAGGCGGAAGCACTTTTTCCGGCGGCCAGAAGCAGAGGCTATTAATTGCCAGGGCATTGGTTACCAGGCCGAGGATTTTGTTCTTTGATGAAGCTACCAGCGCTTTGGACAATTATACCCAGTCAGTAATAATAAATAACCTGGAGAATTTACGGGCAACCAGGATAGTAATTGCCCATAGACTCAGCACTATTCGAAATGCTGACAGGATTTATGTTGTAGATAAAGGTAAAATAGTTCAATGTGGGAGCTATGAAAAGCTGATAAGAGAAGAAGGATTGTTTAAAAATTATTTAGCGAGAAATTAATATTTCTCGCTAAATTTTGGTTGTAGGTTAAAAATTAAGCCACAAATTTAAGTATTTTTGGTTTTGCTAGTTTAATAAAATCTTGATAGGACATACTGATCAGCTCAGTGTGGGTGCCAGCATTGAACAATATTTCTTTTTCATTAGCTAAAGATTCATCTACATAGACTTGCAGATTATATAAGTTGCCAAACGGAGGCATAGCGCCTATTTCACATTCCGGGAATAGATTCTTAAATTCTTTTTCGGTAGCTAATTCAATTTCATAAGCATTGTGGGCGCTTTTAAGCTGTTTGAGGTCAATGTTTTTTACTCCGGGTAATACAGCCATACACATTTTGCCGTCCAGTTTAACAATAACTGTTTTTGCAAATTGGCTGCCGGAGATGTGGGCGGAAGCGGCGATTTCCTGGGCAGTAAAAGCAGGGGAATGGGAGATGGAAATGTATTTTGTTTTATTATAGTCCAAAAAATATTTTAGTTTTTTAACAGGCATTAAATTCTCCTTTATTATTACACTTTATTAATTAATTTTATAAAGTTTAAATTTTGATGTCCAGAAGAATTATATTAATCTTTTAGTCTTTTGAAGTGCAGTGCACTTCACAGACTGGGGACATGTTATATTTAAAGGCTGGCACCCTTAAGGTTTCTTTGGAAGTATATTTTTTTGCGATTTATTTCATTTTTGTTCGAATAATATATGGAGATAAAGTGAATAATACTAAATATAGTGACTAAAAAAATGAAAATAAGACATATCTATAAAAAAATAGTTTCGTGTATCCAAAAATCAGAGTTTGCCGATACACCAATTGAGTTGATGATAAGAGATTTTGTTGTTAACGTTCCGAATTTAATCAAATATAAAGTATCAAAAAACCCCAAACCTGGTAAAAAGGAAAAGCATGAAAAACAAAAAGAATTTAAAATATCCAAAAACAAAAAACAATTAAAAAAATTATCTAGCAGATTCAACAAAATTTTCAGTGGAGCTATACAAGCAGATAAATCCCTTAAGAAGTCAGTGAAGGAATTGCAAAAATATTTGCTAAAGGACGCAAAAAGAAAACATAAAGACTTTGATAACTTCTTAAAGGACCTTGAGAAGTACTTTGAAATTCTATTATATAAGCCAAAGAAAATTCAGTTAATAGCCTTTAACATTTTCCCCAAAGGTGCTGCTGGAGCATGTGTGCCAGGAGATTGGGGTAGGTTAACAGATGCTCTTCTTACCGTAACAGGGGCTTATCCTTATAGGTTATTAAAGGGATGTGTTGACACTCAAATTCCAAGATTCAGGAATAAAGTTCCCGGTTATAATGAAGTTCATATTGGGCCTGTACTTCTTATTCTTTGCGGGGGATAGCTGTAAAGATACTAATGTAGGTATGACATTAAAAAATATATCTGTTTTTGATGCGCATGATTTTATGAAAAAGCTTAATACCTATGTTAATAAAGAATTTGCAGAAGCTTTGGCATATATTTATAAACAAGCAAATCTTTATATTGAGAATGATTTTCAAGGTAAGTATAAAGCCAACATTGAAGAACAAGATTTATTTAAATATATTAGATCGTTGGATAAAAAGTTTGAATTTACTAATTATGTAGAATTTATTGATGATGGATTTAAGTGTAAATTTTGTATTGAAGAATTCTTTAAAGATATTCAAAGTATTTTGAAATCAAACGGCTTTATTAACAAAAAAGAAAAGAATAGGCTAGCCTCAATAGAGCTAAAAGAATTGTTCCTTAAAGAAGAAAAACTAAAAGAACTAAAGGACTTCACTAGATTATTTATAGATGGAAAATTAAATCATTCGGAAGCAAATTCTTTTATAAATATATTATATTGTTTATGTGGAAAGCTAGCAGGCAGCAGCCCAATTTTAGCAATGGAATTATTCTCGATTTTATTTAAAGGGACACCTAGCGGTTCTTCGAATAGTTATGGATCTGAAGAGGTTATTAGAGGTATTATAGCAACAAAGATGGTTGAGAATCCATATTTTTCTAAAATAAAATTAGATTCAATTTGCGATGGCTATCGACCATATAGCTATCCTCAGTATGAAAAAATTCTAAATATGTCACTATCTAAAATAAAAAGTCAAGACCTTTTCGGGGAATTATTTAAAGGGAATAGCCCTTTGTACTTATTTAATAAATGCAATCAATATTTAAATATTTCTAGCGATAATTCTAGTTATACGTATAGAGAACCTATGAGGAACTTGAGCCTAAATCCAACTTTGATTAAAATAAATAACTGTTATGGAAAATTTTTGAATATCGATATTATATGTAAAAGCGAATACGAGAAATCTTTTGCATTTTATGCTGCCAAATATGACCAAGTACAGCATTTAAAATTAGTTCAGGATTATAATAATGAGTTATTCCTTGTTGAAGTGCTCAAAACAGCTGTACAGTACAAAAGCCCTAATGTGTTAAAGACCCTGTTAGTCAAGTATTCTGGCTTTATTTCTATTGCAGAGATATTAAATTTTGCTATTACTGAATCTAAGGGTGATCCAGAAATGGTTCAAGTTATAGTTAAAATCATAATCAAACACTTGGCTACTTTAAAAGACCAAGAGAAAAAGATATGGCATCATCAAATATTTATGAAAAAGGATAAGTGGGGCCGAACACTATTGATGAATGCAATTGGATATGATTCTGAAAAGATTGTTGAAATAATCCTGGAACAAATGGAATTTACGCCCACGCAGCTGAAAGCGTATTCAGATCACATAGAATGGCACGCCTCGAAAAAGAAACGAAACAAGTTCAGGAAATTACTTAATAAGGTAACTCTTTCCAGCCAAAGTAGTCACAAAGACGAAAGATAATTCCTTGTTTTTCAAATCCCGAATCAACTCCAACATTATCTTTCCTGCTTTAATTTGCATCAACGAAGAATCTAATGGGGATAAACCATTAGCAATATCGAGGAGCTACTCATATTAAACTTTGGCTAAAGCTCTAACCAAATTATGAGAATCCATAGCTAAATAGGGCTGTCGCCTTTAAGATCCCAAATTGTTTTTGAGAGTGCGGCGTACTTCACAGGCTGGGAATGAGTTTTTTAAGGGCTTTGCCCTTAAAATTTTAGATTAACTTCAAAACCAGTATTTCGCAACAAACCTAAAGATGCTAAACTCTGTTCTTATTATGATTGGAAAAAAGTATCGTTTCATAACTTTTGAGGGAATAGAGGGTGTAGGTAAATCTACCCAGATACTAAAGCTATTTAACTACCTAAATCAAAAGGAGATTCCTGTTATCCAGTCAAAAGAGCCTGGAGGAACCGAGTTTGGCTTAGGATTACGGAAAATACTTTTAGATCCTCAGATGAAGTTTTCCTCTCCTTATACGGAAGTGTTGCTTTTCTATGCCGACCGTTTGGAGCATATTCAATCTAAAATCAAGCCGGCTTTGTCTAGTGGAAAGATAGTCTTATGCGACCGTTATTTGGACTCGACTTTTGCTTATCAGATTGGCGGCAGGAATATGCCCAAAAGCTTGATTGCGGATCTGAATAAATTGGTGGATTTAAAGCCTGACCTAACAGTTCTTTTTGACATGGATTTGTCCCAGTCTTTGGCCAGGGCGGAAAAAAGGAGTGCGCTGGACCGGTTTGAACAAGAGAACTTGGATTTTCACCAGAGGGTACGGGATGCCTATTTATTTTTAGCAGAAAAAGAGCCGCATAGAGTAAAGGTAATTAAGGTTGATAATCTGGATGAAGACCGGGTTTTTGGTAAACTACTGTCTTTACTTGGAAACTAATCATAGACAACTTTCAAAAAAAAGTGATTGTAATGGGGGGTGGGGCTTCTGGCCTAATGGCAGCCGGGCAGGCTGCTCTTGGAGGAGCTGATGTTGTTCTTTTGGAAAAGATGTCCAGACCGGCGGTTAAATTATCTATTACCGGGAAAGGGCGGTGCAATATTACTAATGCCCAACCTATTGAAGATTTTAACAAACACATCAGGACTAATTTCAGGTTTTTAAAACATGCCCTATATAGTTTTAGTAACCAGGATACTATCAAGTTTTTTAATGAATTGGGGATTAAGACCATAACCGAAAGGGGGGGGCGGGTTTTTCCGGCATCAGGGAAAGCTGTTGATATTTGTGACGCACTGGTTAAATGGAGTAAAAACCTTGGAGTTAAGATATTTACCAATTCTTGTGTGGATAAGCTTGTTTTTAAGCAGGATAAATTAATTGGTGTACAGACCAGAGCTTTTGCCAGACTGCCTTCAAAGGTCTATCAGGCTGACAGTGTTATCATTGCGACTGGTGGGGCTTCCTACCCGAAAACAGGCTCTACAGGTGTGGGATATAAATTATCTGCTTCAATAGGGCATACAATAGAGCCGATTTTAGCGGCTTTGGTCCCATTAGAGGTTTCGGGTGATGAGGTTTGTAGTTTACAAGGTTTGTCGCTGCGTAATATCAAGGCTAGTTTGTGGATTGATGGAAGGAAATCAGCTGAGAAATTTGGTGATATGCTGTTTACTCATTTTGGATTATCAGGGCCGGTTATTATTTCTTTAAGCCGCTATGCTGTGGAAGCTATTGATCAAAATAAAAAAGTGATGATTTCCATTGACCTGAAGCCGGCCTTGGATGAACAAAAGTTAGATGCGAGGATTCTTAGGGACATTGCAGAAAGCCCGAAAAAAAAGATTTATGGTTTTTTAAAGGGATTACTTCCTCTGAAAATGATTAATTTTTGTTTAGATAAAACAAGGATCCCGGAACTTAAACATGCTAATCAACTTTTATCAGCTGAACGTAAGCGCCTGCGTATTTTTTTTAAATGTCTGGAATTTGTTATTCCTTCTTACCGCCCGCTTTCCGAAGCTATTATTACAAAAGGCGGGGTTAATGTGCATGAGGTGAATAACAAGACAATGGCATCGAAACTTAATAAAGAAGTATATTTTGCCGGAGAGGTTTTAGATGTGGATGCTGATACCGGAGGCTATAACTTACAGATTGCCTTTTCTACAGGCTGGTTAGCAGGGCGAAACAGCTCTAAGAGACATTAAATATCGTGTATAATTAGTAAAAAGGGCTTTTTAACTATGGTTTTTTCGGAAAAAGAGCGAGAGGAATTAATAAATAATTTGCAGACAACCCTAATTTTGTCCGGCCAGCCCTTGCCTAATATTAAAAAAGAAATGCAAAAAGCTAAAACACCTGACCAGATATATGCTATTAGAAAGCGTTTTCCTTTGGCTATTAAAACATTGATTGAATATACATCAGATGCCAGGAACATTACAGGCTTGACTTCAGCCCTGGCTGACGAGGTCATATCTGGTCTTGTTAAAATTGCTATGAAAGAACTTGGTAAACCTCCTGCTAAGTTTTCTTTTATTGTTATGGGCAGTGAAGGCAGGGTAGAACAGACATTAAAGACTGATCAGGATAATGCCATAATTTATGATGATAATGGTCAGACTGATCAAGATTCTCTCAGAGCATACTTTCTAGAACTGGGGCAAAAAGTATGTGACTGGCTGGACCAGTTGGGTTATCCTTACTGCAAGGGCGGAATGATGGCCAAGAATGAGAAATGGTGCAAACCCCTTTCGGTCTGGAAACATTATTTTCGAGATTGGATAGTAACCGCAGACCCTGAAACATTGATAAAATCAAAAATATTTTTTGATTTCAGGCCGGTTTACGGGGAGGAAGGGTTAAGCCAAGAATTAAGGAACTCTCTGTTTCAAGATATTGATGACAAGGCTACCTTTTTTTGGCAACTGGCAAAAACAATGTTGCTTTTCCGGCCTCCTTTAGGTTTGTTTGGAAATATTCAGTTGGAATCAGAAGGGGAGCATAAGGCAGAATTCAGTATTAAAAAGGCTATTACTCCAATTGTGGATATTGCCAGGATATATGCTTTAAAAAACTGTATCTTTGAAACCAATACCTCAGAAAGATTATCCCTGCTTTTTGAGAAAGGCATTTTAAATAGAATTGATTACCAGGATATTCTGGAAGTTTATCAATACTTGATGCAGTTAAGGTTAAGATATCAGGCAGAAGCAATTGCCAACAATACAATGCCGGATAATTACCTGAATCCTAAACATATTCCCAAACTTGATAGACTAATGCTTAAAGAATCCTTTTTGATTATTGAGAGTTTCCAAACAAAAATGAGCCTTGATTTTACAGGCGGGGCTGATATTTAGGCTTATCGGATGATTTTAATTCTAGGGGATATCCATGCTGAATATGAAATTGTTAATAACCAAATAGAATATGTTGAAGCAACGTATGGCATAAAGGTAGACAGTGTAATACAGTTAGGAGATTTTGGTATATATAAAGAGCCTCTAGAGGACTATTTTGATAATAATAAACAGCAGTTTACCAGGCCTTTATATTTTATTGATGGCAACCATGAGGATTTTTGGAACCTGGAGTCTTTGACCGGGAAATATAGAAATTACTTTAAGCCTCTGGAAAGAGGAGAAAAATATTCAATTTCCGGGTATAATTTTCTGGCAATCGGAGGGGCATCATATATGGATCCTGTTAATACTCCGCCCGGTGCAGTAATAACAGAAGATAATATAAAAAAATCCCTTTTGCATGAAAGCAAAGAAATTGATATTGTTATAACACATGATTGTCCCAGCGGAATCGGCATTCCCGGGACAGCTGGTTTTGAATACTGTGGGCCGACTGGATTTAAAGACGGACATATTTTATTAAAGCGCTATCGACCGAAAGTATGGTTTTTTGCCCACCATCATAAATGGTTTTCAGCTTTTATAGGCCGGACACTTTTTGTCGGTTTAGGATTAGCTAAAGAAGGTTTTGCTTTGTTAAATAAGGATTATGATATTAAAATTATAAAAAGGACTGTTAGTATAAAAAAACCAGGTCGAATATTTAATATTTTTAAGGAATTAAGGAGGTAAGATGGAAAAAAAGAATTATGATATTAATATTTTTTGTCCTAAAACAAAATTTGCCAAAATCAATACCAAGCTTATTATTATCTCAGTATTGATTTGGGCGGTTGCTGTTTTTGGTTTTCAGATAAGTTTAAAGGTGCTTGAAAAACCAGTGCCGGAAAAAGCTTACCTGACTTTTACGAAAGTTTGGGACAAAATCCACAGTAATTCAAAACTCACAATGCAGGACAGGGCAGATATTTCTAAGGTTTACCTTACATTAATGGGCAAATATGTAAAAAACCGTAAAAATCATATATTAAAGGGTGCCTTTTCGCTGACTGTAAACAGTATGGCGCCTCAGAAAAAGACAAGCGTGACAGCTAAAGAAGCAGCAGCATTACTTGGCTTATCGAGCGAAAGTCTTTTAGCAAAAGTGATCCCACATGTCCTTATTCCCAAGGACCAGATCAGGTTAAGTAACGAAGAAGTTCGTCAAATCCCTGTAATCGCGAAGAAATACCTGGTCCATAAGAGATCAGTTTTAACTGATACAAAGTTTCTTGGTTTTCCGTTTCATTATTTTTATACAGCGGTGTTTTTATTGGTGCTTTTTGTAGGGCTTTGCTGGATTTATTGTTTTATAATTCAAAAAACTACAAAAGAGCTGGGTATTAATGAAGATGAGTCCTAAAGAAGGAGGAAAGATGGCTAAGAGAATTGTTAGTTGTTTATATAGTATGGTTTTTGTTTTTTTGGCTACGTCGCCTATTTATGCTCAAGCTTCAAGCACTGCCTTAAAGCTTGAGGGTAGCTTTAAACTAGGCCCGGCCATCATTTTAATTGCGATGCTGGCTTTATTTATTACAGTCGGCTTGCTTAATAAAGCTAAAGATACACAGGATTATTGGGCTGCAGGCCGAAAAATATCCCGCATTGGTTCTGGTATGGCTATTGCTTCAAACTGGATGAGCGCTGCTTCCTTTTTGGGAATGGCTGCTATTATGTATGGAGCCGGATATCATGGTTTATCGTACGTAGTTGGCTGGACCGGAGGATATGTACTGCTTTTAGTCTTGATGGCTGCTCAAATCCGTCGTTTTGGAAAGTATACTGCTCCTGATTTTATTGGGGATAGGTATTATTCTAAAGCTTTGAGGGCATCTGCTGCGGTGGTGGCAATTTTGATTTCCATCAGTTATTGCGTGGGCCAGTTTGGCGGTATCGGGCTTATGTTTAAGTGGATACTGGGCATTGATTATATGTGGGCGGTAATTATCGGCGCATCAGTGGTTTTAGCCTATACTCTTATCTCTGGTATGCTTGGCGTTACCAAAAATATGCAGATCCAATATGTGATTATTATTATATCTTTTGTAATACCGCTTTTTATCTTGTTATTTAAATTTGATTACTTTTGGTTAATACCCCAGATAGGTTATGGCCAGGTAGTATCTGATATTGTGGGAGGTATTACACCAGGTAATTTCTTAGGCGCAAGTACGCATGGATTTGCTATTCTACCCAGCCCGGAATTTGCAATGCCCTGGGATCCATCAACGGGAAAAACAGCTTTTCAATGGATGGCTACCTGTTTTGCCTTAATGGTTGGTACGGCAGGGCTTCCTCATGTTATTCAAAGGTTTTATGTAGTACCTAAAACCAATGATGCCAGATGGTCTGTTGTTTGGGGATTGTTTTTTATTTGTATTTTGTATTGGAGCGCCCCTGTTTACTCGGCTTTTGGGAAAATATTATCTTCTTCTCCGGAGGTGGGTGTTTTAGCAAAGGATGCTATTGTTGTATATACAGCTCAATTGGGTATGGTAAATCCGCTTATAGTAGGCCTTTTAGCTGCCGGGGCGATTTCCGCAGCTTTTTCTACGGTTTCCGGCCTATTGGTAGCCGGAGCTTCTGCTTTTTCTCATGACCTGTATTATAAGGTTATTAATCCATCAGCTTCAGCTGACATCCAGTTGAAAATGGCTCGTTTAAGCACAGTTTTAATGACCATAATTGTTGCTGCCTTAGCTCTATTGAAACTGGCTTTGATCGCTCAATTAGTTGCGGTTGCGTTTTCTTTAGCGGGATGTACTATTTTTCCATTGTTCTTACTGGGAATTTGGTGGAGCGGCTCAAATAGACAAGGTGCTTTTGCAGGATTGCTCACTGGTTTTGCAATTTCCTTAATTGCTATTGTTTATTTTGTTGCTGGAAAATTTGGGATTATGCTGCCAGCTTACGAAACAGTTAATTATTGGATTAATCCCTGGTATTTTGCCTGGATAGGCGCACCGTTAGCTATAGTTGTTAATATTGTTGTATCTTTAATGACTGAAGAAACACCTGAAGAGATCAAGAAATTTCTTGCAGAAAAAGTTCACAGTATTTAGTTTTTTTGAGGGCGTAAAAATTAGTTTTTACGCCCTCATTTGTACAACATGAAAAAAAATCTCGGCATTTTTTCCATAACATCAGGAACTAAAAAAATAATTGCGGTAATGGTAAGTATTGCTCTGATATCTATTATGGCAGGGTGGTTGTATTACCATAATATAAATATGGCAGAAGATCCCAGGATACTTGAAGCAAAGAAAACCTTTAGGGATTTTTCTCAATATTTTAAAAGCAAAGATTATGATCAAGCTTTAAATGTTCTTAACAAGATAGAAAAAGTTTATCTCAGTGTTCCAGGATACAAAGATTCGTTTGAGATTGGTGTTGTTAATAATAACAGGGCTGCGGTTTATCTTGTGCAGCTTGAGCGGGCGCTAATGAGTACGGATAATGTATTGGTAGAACAAAGGCCGGTATTTTTAAAGCTGGCTAAGAGATATTCTTTGGCAAGTAAAGAGAGCTATCTTTCCTGGTTGAATAGAATATCTGGCTTAGAGGATGAACAGATCAGAGCTTATGTTGTGCCATATTTTCGGCCTGATGATCCAGCTTTTGATTCTCATAATCGGAATAAATTATTAGCAAAACGGGTGAAGGATATTAAACTATCCCAGGCAGAGACAAAAAGGCGTTTGTCAGTGGTTTATACGAATTTGGGCATATTGGAACGGTATCAGAATAATCCTAAACAAGCAGAAGACTACTACCAAAAAGCTATAGATTTATGGCCGGAGAACTATATAGCTAACAATAATCTGGATGTTCTAAAGGGTAGGCCTCTGAAAAAGAGGTCGATAATTAGGCAGTTGTTTCCACCGGAAAAATAATTAGGCTAAGAATTAGACTTTATAACCGTTATTTTTTAATATATTTTTCAAACAATCGCAAGGATCCTGACATAGAAAAACGCGGCTATTGTTTTTAATAATGATATTATTTATGTTGCAAAACTTATTATAATCACTAAGTTTTAAAATATTGGGTTCGTCTCGATATAACAATAATACTCTTTTTATGGATATAGGGAACAGTATAGTAATATCCTTTCTAGATAGATCTGATTCTTTCGATTCATCTTCATAAAGAATAAAAACATTATTATCCCCAGCAATAAAGTAATATTCGGGATTTATAATTTTAAGAAAACAACACCTCATTTTATTAAGGATATAAATGTCTTTGTAGTTTTGAATTAAATCAATGATTTGTAATAAATGTCGATTTGTTTCAATTTTAAATCTTTTATTAAAATCTTGAGTAGATAAGATGTCCTTTCGGTATTTTTCTATTTCTTCATTAGTTAGTTCCGGGATAGTTTTATGAATTATTTTGTAGAATAAGTTTGTATCTGAAGCAGTGTCTTTAATTCTTTTTTGTGTATTTTGAATGTGATTTTTATTTAATAACTCAAGAGTACTAGATGATCTAAGAAACATATCCCAGCCATAACCTTCAGCTTATCCAATTTATTATCCATCTTATCCCCTGGGTCACGCATCCTATCAGTTTTAGCAATAACTCTCTGCCTTATATTCACATACCGATCAGCGTTCATTATCAGGTATTTTCCGTTCTTTGTATAAGGCATCAAATAGATATGCGCATGAGTTGCTTTTTTATCTGAATAAACAGAAGAAAGATAAGCTATCCGATCCCCACGAAGAACATATTTGTCCTTAAATTTCTTTATAGTATCATCAACAGTGAGATCCAGAAGCTCTTTTCTTTGTTTTAAAGAAAGATCACTAAGGTATTTAGGATCAGGTGACAAAATAAACCGCCTAACCCTGACATGGATTTATTGGGATTTAGGATCTTTTATAAAGAATCTAAACTTTGTTTATTAATTTTCCTCAATGCACGTTGAATAGCTTCAGGTTCTTGTTCAATAACCTTTAAAAAGTATTTTGCTGCGCCACTAGGTTTTCTGCGGTGTTGTTCCCACTCTTGAATAGTACGAGCACTAACCCCGAAGTACATCGCAAATTTAGCTTGAGATACGTGCAGTTTATTGCGAATGGCTTTTATATCAAGATCATTATCATTAATTGGCTCTACATGTTTGAATTTACTTAGTTGAGACTTTGTTAGGGGCTTAGCATCTTTATCAGATTTTGCCTTTTCATTAATCTCATCGTTAGATAATTCTCGTAATTTATCCCAATTAGTTTTACTTGTTTTTGAGCTCATAATATTTTTCCCTTTCATTATTGTTAGCTTTTCTTGCTGAAATAATACGTTTATTGTTTTTCCGATAAGTCCAAACAACAAATATGATAATATCGTTAACTTTACCTATTGTCTGGTATCTAATTTCGCTATAGTTTTTTCTGTTGTCCTGGGCTTCAATCCTGTTATTGTCTTCAAATATTTTTATCGCATCAATGAAATCTAAATAGTGTTTTGACAGATTTGATTCTCTTTTGAGTTCGCTCCATTCAGAGTTATTCATATAGATATATTATACGTCATTGACGTAGTTATATCAAACTATCGCGGCTTCTTATCTGAAGGTGTAGCAATAAAACCACCAGACTAATAAATCCTCCGCCTATCCAGAACAACCTTGAACTTGATAAACTTTCTCTGAGTTTTAGTATCTTCTTAAAACAAACTTTGGTATAATTTTTCACAAAAAGCAAAAGGAGCTAAAAATGACAGAAGCATATTGTGTGAAATGTAAAGGCAAGCAAGAAATGAAAAACGAGCAGGAAATAAAGATGAAAAAATGGAAAAGATGCCATAAAAGGTGTTTGCCCTAAATGTGGGACTGGCATGTTCAGGATAGGCAAGAAAAAGTAGAAAT
>JBHPDY010000041.1:0-13584 GCA_042577605.1 Candidatus Margulisiibacteriota bacterium | reverse complement strand
AATTTGTTGTTAGCCTCAGCTAACAGCAAATTATTTAGGAGGAAAAGGGCCAAAATTTGCCGTTAGAAATTTTTCCGGTATTTCGCAACAGCCCCAACTTAAGCATTATTGAATTTTTTACAAAGAGCCTTTAAGCGGTTAACTTCCTCAAATCCATACTTCCGGACTGTATAAGCTGTTTTATTGTGCATTAAGGGATCTGCCGTATCTTGCTCTTTAATACATAGATCACCATCTTCTGTTCCGGGAACGGGAGAAAACTCCGAAAGTAGTATTTTAATGCCCAGATTATTGATAAACTCCATTGTCTTTTCAATATCCTTAATTTTGGATTTAGGGTGACCTAGCAGAATATAGGCGGTTATGTTTTTTTTCTCTACGCCATGGCTTTTTAGTATTTGGGCTGCTTTGGTAATATCCTCTACCTGGAGCTTGATGCCTGTTTCTTTTTGCCAGGAATAATCAATGTTTTCTATTCCCAGGTAAAAGGTTTTAACACCCGCAGAGATCATTTCCTCTGCCAGGCTTTCCGTTAAATAACGCACGTGCAGGGCATTAGGAGTATGGAGATTAATCTGAGATTTTCTTTTTTTTAGCTCAGTTAAAAAGGGCAAAAGTATTTTTTCCGGCTTGAATAATAGTGCATCATCATAAAAAGCAATATCCTTAGCTCCTTGGGCAATTAATAGATCATACTCCTTTAGTACCTGGTGAAGGCTGTAAATATTGAATTCATTGCACATCTTTTTACTGGCACAATAAGTACAATTAAAAGGACACCCTTGTGTAAGCTTAAGTACGCCTGATGTCAGTTCGGGATAGGCGTCCCAAAGCGGGACTTGCTCCTGATCTAATTTCAATCCCAGGAAATCTTCCAGCTTTTTTAGGTTATTTCCTTCAACAACCAAATCTGCGCCCAGGTTTTCTGCATGTTCAGGAAAGATGGTGGCATATATCCCGCCCAGGATTATTTTTGCCCCTGGCTTTAGCTGTCTTACTTCATTAATCACTTCTTTTACGCCCGGATACCAATAAGTCATACCGGAATTTAGAAGAACAAAATCAAAATCCTGTTGTTTTTCAAACCATTCCTGAAAAATGATTTTGGGCAAACCAAACCGCTGGTAGTTCCTGGGAATATCCCGGAATACTTCCGGTCTTTCTGTTTTTTGGGCAAAATATTTTCCGCGGTTGTAATTATCTGATCTTAAATTATGTTTCTTTGAAAAGTCATGGCAGCGGTCCAGAAAATCAAATAGCTCAAGCTCTGCCTTTTCCCTTAAAAAGCCTCCTATTTTTAACAGCCCATAAGGTTTCAGCCAAAAGTCATAAGCACAGAAATCATAAATGGGAGGATTAATTAGAAGAATCTTGGGCATTAAGGTGAAAGGATTTCAAATATTCATCTAACAGGATTTCCTGGTTTTCCGGTATCCGGTCATATCCGGTAATAGCAGGAGGGCAATATAGCTTGAGGGCAGTGACTTGCCTGATAAAATATTTCCAAAGCAATTTAGACCTGGCAGGCACGAGATGTATTAAGTTAATGTCGTTCCTGGAAATGAACTTTAATAGTTTTGCTATGCTTATTAAAGGGATAACTTCTATTTTATCCTGAAATATTTTAAGCTCCGGCCCGGCATTTTCCAATAGATTTTTAAGAGCTACGGCAATTGCTTTTTTCCGACATATTAAAAAGAAGTTTATTTTTCTCTCAGTTAGTATTTGAAGGTAGTTTTTTAAATTATCAAAATGCTTATTTAGCGGATTGCTTATGTAAAACCCGATGTTTACTGAAGAAGCCAGCCAATCTCTTTTCTGCTTTAACAAAGCCTGTTTTATGCTGAGATTATTATCAGCTCTTTTTTTATCTTCTGCCTTTTCTTTGCTTGTTGTTCCTGCCTTATTTACCGGGATAAGTTCCACCAGCTTTTGGAATACATTTTGCGGATCAATGGAGTCCAGGCAAATGCAGCGCTCACATAAATAAGGGTAACATACATACGGGCAGCTCGCTGGTTCCCCTATGATACGGTTTCGGGTAAGCCATGGCCCCCAGCGTAATGATTTAACAAATTTAGTAGGCGAAATTATCAGGACCGGTATCTTTAAAGCTGCTGCAATATGGGTAGGGCCTGTATCAGTGCCAATAAAGGCAGAACAGTTTCTAATTAAACACATTAAAGTATCCAGGTCTGTTTTGTTGGTCAGATCAATTATTTCAGTTTGCGCTGAACTGATAATTTTGTCATTAAGCTGACTGTCTTTATTGCCTGAACCAGTTAAAACTACTTGAAAACTTGTTTTTCTATGCACAAGATCAATCAACTCGGCATATTTTGCTGCCAACCATGGTTTATTGCCCCCACCTGTAGAAGCGTGTATACCTATGATTAATTTATTTTCTGGCAGAAGCTTTTTGATCTCTGTTTCAGAGCTTTTATTTGGATAAAGGTCCATATTCAGATCAAAGCGGATGGTTGTGAGGCTAAATACTTCTTTGGCTTTATCGAATAAATCCAGATTATGCTCAACTTCATGTCTGGTTAAGTCCCTAAAATCCTGTTTTACAGGATGGGTCAAGAACTTTCTAAGCAAGATCTTGTTCCTGTCACCTATTCGAATAGGGATACGGGCCAAGAGCATTAAAAATGCATAGAAAAAATCCAGATAAGAAAAGATCACCACATCAAACTTGTAAGTTCTCAGATAATTAGCATACCTAAACAAATCAGCAAAAGACTTAATCTTGCCTTTTTGTTTTTTCCAGTCTTGAATTACTTCTTTTACAGCCGGGTGTTGGGAAAGAAGCGGGATCGTATACTCTTGCTGCAAGGTATAGATCTCTGCCTCAGGCAGGTTTTTCTTAATGGTATTGATCAAAGGGATCATTAAGACCACATCCCCGATGGCATCTGGCCGGACAAGCAGAATTTTCAACTTTTTCATATGGATTGCTGTCGTTGGCCCTTAAAAGCTTCTTTATAAAGAGATATCAGTTCTTTAAAGTTTATATATTTATGGATAGGGACCGGAATATATACAGGCTTAATATACTGGTTAATTGTTCCAAGATAAAACCGCACAAATGAAACCAGCCAATCCGGCAACCGCCCCTGCAGGATATTGATATTCCATTTACGGACCAGGCGCATTATCTTGGGTAAAGAAAGTAAGAAAGGCTTGTTTCTTGTATAAAAAATAAATATTTTAAGTCCCCGTTCCCGCAGTTCTTCAATTATTTCTTTAACATTTAGATAATCCTTGGTGTTTTTAGCAAAATATAAAATCCGAAATGAGTGCAAAAGCCGGTTCTGTGTTTGCTCACCTGGCGAAAGACTTTTAAGCAGCCCGACTCTATTGACCAGGTCCATAAAGTTTTCATATAGATACTGGCTGTCCAGATACTTAAAACACTCATCTTTATGGCATTGCCCTGCTTTCAGGTGACTGCAATGATATTCTTCCCTGATAATCTGCTGATATTCGTTCACAGGTCCCCAGCGGCTTGGCGGATTTGGTTTAAGCGGTGAATAAAAGACTACTGGTTTATTTAAAAAATTAGCAATATGAGTAGGCCCTGTATCCGGGCCGATATAATAGTCTGCTAAATTAATAAAGGACATCAGCTCGGTAACGCTGGTTTCATTAATGATATTCCTCACATAATCACTCTGGAACTTAAACAGTTCTGATTTTTCATCCTCCAGCTTTCCGCCTAGGATAACATTGAATTTCCGGGTTTTCTCTATCAAATCAATAAAGTCAAGCAGGACTTTCTGGGGAAAAGCATAATTTGTACCGCCGGTGCTGACCAGAATAAAGATCGTTTTTCTATTCGGATCTAACATTTTCTTTGCATAGGTCTGGACATCTTTTTCTGCTTTTGGATTAAGATAGATTTTACTGATTATTTCCGGATTTTCTATCTGAAGCGGTCTTAATAGGTCCAGGTTAAATTCTATCTGGTGCCTGGTGTAATCTTCCCAATCTTGAAAAACAGGCACATTATATAACCATTTCAAAGATAAATTTGAGCTATCCCCAATCCTGAGCCCGATCCGGGCTAACCAACCAAGATAGGCCAGCCAGGGATTATTCCAGAGCGAAAGATATAAGTTATATTTTTCCTTTTTTATATCTTCAATATGTTTCTTATAGCTGTCAAACCAGGCTCTGCCTTTTAGTGATAGGTCTATTACCTTTACTTTGTTGATTAAGCTATGGTCTGTAACAAGCTCTTTGCCTATGGGCGAAGTCAACAAATCTATTTCATAATGCGGATATGTTTTTTTTATGGATTCTATTACCGGCAAAGCCAGGACAAGGTCCCCTAGCCTATCTGCTCTTTGGACTAAAATTTTGTATTTATTAGGCATTTTGAGATTAGATTATAACATGTAATTTATTGTGTAGTAGATATAACATTATTGATCATTTATTTAATACACTAGATATTATCAGTATTTTTTCATACTCAATAACAGTTAGGATATTTCGGCTTCTTCTAATAATTCTTTTAATATTTTGTCGTCTTCAATTTGTTTTTGAGTTTTCTTAATTTCCTTCCATGTCCTTTTGTTTGGATCAAACTGTAGCATAGTTTTCAGTAACTGATCTTTTCCCACTAACTTTTCAATCTTTTTTTCTATTTCCGCGGATTCATTGGTCATTTTTTTAAACCATTGAAGGAAGTTGTTACCCCTGTAATTTATCAAACTCCAAAAACCTTTGTTCGTCTTAAGCTCTAACAAGGTAACTCCTAAAGACCATATATCAATTTCCTTTCCAATTTTATTAACGCCTTTTTTTCACAACTACAATATCTGTGGTTGTGCTCACTATTTTTTCCCAAGGATTGTCGCTATATGCGTGGAAATAAAATATCGGAGTTCCTTTTCGAAGTGTTACTGCTATTGCTTTATTTTTATAAGAACACGGTATGGTTTCAGTTGCATATCCTTTAGTTTTTTTAATTTTTAAATGTTTTTTATGAGTTTCCCTGTCTGAAACTAACCATGCTTTATTCTTATTTAAGAAGAAATAATTTAACCAGTTTCTGGTCCCATCCGAAACTTCTTTGTGGCGGAACGTATTAAAAACAATTTATAATGCCACAAAAAATATTAAGCACCTAGCCAGTTTTATGCTAATTTATTCATCTATTTCTATGACTTCAATATCATGGATCTCTTCTGAGAGCTTTGTTTGAGCATATATTTTGATTTGTAAAGATTAAAACTTATTGTTAAATTTATTAGTTCAGCAAAATATGTTTTATTACTTGGGAAAAGAAATGCATAACAATATAAAGGAAGCTCTCTCTTTTTATAAACCGGATATCAGCGTTTTTGTTAACCTCTGAGGTAATAAGGGACTGCTGCAAAATAACGAAAATTGGTATTTGAGCAATATTAACTTAAATTAGATTTATTATGAAAAAATTTATTGCATCAGAAGAAATATTTCATGGAGTTTGGAAATTAAAAAATTGGACTCAAGAATTTAAAGGGACTAAATATAATAAATCTCTGCATCCTTTTGGCGAGGTTGGCAAAGATCTTGATGCCATAATAATATATCTAAAAGGCAAAATGATGTTCTGTTATGTGCAAAAGAGGATACGTTCCGGATTCTATTATGGATCATTCCGCGCCGATTTTGAAAATAATGAAATTACGCATAACACAGAATTGGCCTACGGAGAACACTTGCTCTGCAAACATCTAGTAAGAAATTTTGAATTTACCAAGAGTGATGCGGATTTTGTTCTTAATTTAAATACGCCTTATACAAATCAGGATGATATTGAATTTCGTTATAGTTTATGGTGGGAAAGGCCCTTTGTGAAGTTCCAGGACTGTTCAAGCAAATCAAAAGAATTGTTTAATGGATCCTGGAAATTAATAAAATGCATTCAAGAATCGAAAAATCCTAAATCTGATAAACCTGTGTATCCTTTGGGCGAGGTTGGCAAAAATCTTACTGCCAGAATAACATTTATAGAAAACAAAGTGATGTTCTGTTTTATGAGATGTGATGAAACCGATTCTAATAAAATACTAGATTCCGGATTCTATTATGGAACAGGCACCTTCGATTTTGAAAATAATAAAATTACGCTTATCATAGAATTAGCCAACGAAGAACACTTACGCTTTAAACAACTAGTAAGAAATTATAGATTTACTCCGACGAGTGATGCGGGTGTTTTTCTTGTTTTAACTACGCCTTATACAGTTCAGGATGGCATTGAATCCCGTGTTATTTTTCGGTGGAAAAATTGAGAATGCACCTATTACTCGGGCTACTATTCATTAATCATTATATTTAAAGGTAAGTTTAAAAAAGTGGGGTTTATTTGGAATTATTTTTTATCGGATAGAAAGCCCATTTTTTTAGGTGGTTTTTCCGGATAGAGAATGTGTCTTATCGCTTGTCTTATCGCTTCAAATGAAATTTTTTTGCTTTTCATCCGATAACTTAATAGAGTTAATGGCTTGAGCCATTTAATCAAGTAAAATAGCATTAATAAAATAAATGATAATTAGGGGGCGGAATGAGCAATTATAGTCAATCAATTACCAATCTAATAAATCGCTTTAATCGCGGTTTTTCTTGGAAGAAAAAACAAATCTCACAAGTAAAAAAGAATAAAATGGGATTGTCACAACACGAATTTTCGAAGCGCAAAGACGGATTTGAAAATCCAGTGGATTTTCAAAAAAAGCAAGCTACTTTTAACACGGGTGCGCCTAGAAAAATTAAAGAGATTAAGAATATTTTTGAGAAAATAAATACTACAAAAAATATAATAGATCAATCTGATCTGCATAAGAAAAAAAATTCAGTTAGCAGCAAAATATCAGATCTTCAGAAGGAGTATTTACAGAGTATTAATCCAAAAAAGCATGGTCAAAAGGAGCCGATTGGAAAGATTCTTGTAGAAGAGAAACCGGTTATCCTGCTTAAGGAAGACAAGTTTATAAATATAACTAGCGAAAAACAAAAACAGCCAAAGCAGAAAAAGAAACGCAAACAAATAAATTATAGAAAAGAAAAGCCTTGGGAGAACAGTGGTAAATATAAAGAGTTTCTAGATAGAAAAGATCTTATGAAAATTACTGGGGGGATTGATCCTGGCTATGAACTTTTAACTTTTCTTAAAAAGCTTTTTCCTGAAACAAATAATTTTCGGGAACTAGTAAAAAAATCCAGAAATTTCTATATTCAAAAGGATATGGTTTTTGTTGAAGTGGATGGCAAGATGCAGATCGGGTATTCAAATGCCAAAGAATTACGTCCCCAAGTTTTTGAGAAATCAATATGTCAGAATAGTGGCATCCATATTTTTTTAGATGAGAAAGCAATAAAGAATATAGATAGTAAGATGATGCAAAAATATGGTCTTAAAAAGCTGGGGGATAATGATACATATTTCATACGCATGGTGATTAACAAGAATAATAACGGCTATAAGTATCATCCGTTTAATGGAGTATATTCTGAATTGATCTCCCATAAAAATACTCCGGGATTAGAGTTTGGTAAAATTCTTTCTAAGCATGATTTATTAAACACCAGTTTATCTGAAGATGATATTGAGAACCTTTCATTAAGGGACATTATTGAAGAAACAAAGGATGTTATGAATACCATACACAGTCTTTACCCAAATGAAGGTGAATGGGAAAAAGCAGCTCTACGATTTATTAATGATTATGGCCATGGTTTTGACAAACGTTATCAGATTTGTAAAGGAAAAAACAAAAAACATCTATTAGCTACTTTGGGAAAAGCTAAATATAAGTATTCCAGACATATTCTTGATGATGGCCGCATAATGATGCCTATGATCTGGATTACCAAAGATGTTGCTGAAAAATATAACATTACAAAATATGGCTATGTGCCTATTGCTTTAGGGGGAGGGGGAAGAATCTTATTTGGATTAATATTTGATCCCAAGGATATTGATAATCCAAAGCTAAAAATAGAAAAAAAGTCACGTAATGACATTATGCCTGAACATAAAGAGGATTTTAAAAAAGAAGCCATAAATATTAAAAAAGTGGATTCTAAGTTTGTGATTGCCCCGCCTAAAACGACAGAGATTAAGAAGAAGAGTTTTTTAAGGGAAAAAGAGAATATTTCACAAGTTTTTGAAATAGCTAAATACGGGGATCTAGCGAACTTCACACATTTATTCCGAGTTACGGGATTTTATGAACAAATGCTTAGGATACAATTTACAGAAAAAACACCTCCCGCGAAAATAGAAGAATTCTATAATGATATGATTGCAATTCTTTCAAAAATGACACAGCAAATCTTGAAAGGGATTAATGACATGCACCTAAAAAAATTATTGCATAGAGACATTAAGCCTGAAAATGTTTTGCTTGACAAGGATAAAACAAAGATTACTGATTTCGATCAAGTTTCTTCCTTAGAAGAGTTTAATAAGAGAGTTGAGGCTCTTAAGATAGCGCAAAAAAAGAATTTAAAGTCCCTGGACAAGATTAAAGAAGAATTCGATGATTTTCGCAAAAAAGGAACCTTAAGTGCAATTCATCCTGAGCTTTTTGGAAGCCTGGATGAGATGAAACTTGATAAGCTGAACCCAATAAAAATAGATTATTTTGCACTGGGTATATTATTAAGTGATTTATGGTTTGGTGCACTTCTTCAATTTAATGTTGGGGAGGAACGTCTATTTGATAAGGGTGGAAAAAAATACGCAGAAGTATCACATAAAAGCTTTAATAATGATTTTCACTCTTCAATCCAAAAATTAAGTAATATTCCGAATAATAAAACAAGTTTTGTGCTTAAAATCAGACAATTAATACTAGGACTCCTGGATGGAACCGTAGATTTATGGAAATTTATTAGTAGCCTGGAGAATAGTGGAGTTATTTCGGACAAGCACTTTGGAGAGTTATTATCCAAGTACTTTGACAAAAAAGATTTATTAAATCCAAAATACGGCATGCTTTTCGATAAATTTGAGTTCCAGTCCAGGTCAAGTGGTGATGAAAAAGCCAACCAAGGATATAGATTTTTATCAACAGAGAATGAATTTTCTAGGATAATGTTTGAAATGAATGAACAGAATGAGTGTGATAACGCTATTCTATTTAAGAAGCCTTCAGATGATTACAATGATGATAGTGATTTGGAAAGTGATGATGAAGATGATGATACCTTCGCACGTAAAAGCCCTGAGAAGAAAATAACCAATGAGTATGATTATAAAAATAGCAAGATTTATGAAAAATATGTTACTCCTTATTTAAATAAAAAATAATAAATTAGTTTATTGTTTTTTTAAAAGAAAATATTTTTATCAAATTAAAATTGTTATCTCTGGAAATTATTCTATAGCAGTAATTTACCCATAAGAACCAGCCTGAAAGGTCATCCAATATATCGAATTCCCTGATTTTGTTTTCCTTTCTATCAAAAAATAGAAAAGAGTTTTTTTGTTTAGCTATCAGGATGGCGTGTTTTGGTCTTTTTCTATCTATTTTACTTTTCTTTTCCTTTAAGATACATATGAAGCTAAAATCTCGGTTATTATAACTCATCATAAACCTGTGGAAATAATACGCTAGTATCAGTGCTTTGCGTAAGCTGAGAGTTTTCTTGTTAGCTAATAATTTTTTAAAAGAGCTTGCTATGGCTTTATTTTCCTTGCTAAAAGTGTTCCCGGTTTCAATTTTTGATATAAATTTTCCTTCAATTCCATCTTTTTTCAAAATAGATTGAGGGATAAGCGCTTTAAGTTCCTTTTTTAGTAGGTCATATTCTTGTTTTTTTGATCTATTATAATCTTTTATGTATCCCAGATCGTTCTGTTGTTTAATAATTGTATTGTATACATCTTGGTTGTTGCTTATATCCTTTTCGCTAATTGTTTTGGAGGTTAATAATGATAATATTACTGCATAAGATGCTGTTAAGCAGTCATTGTTTTGATTTACACAGTATTTTTGCGGTTCGTAATATTCCCATAGGGACGTGTCTGGTTTAAATTCACAGAAATGACTAATTATTTTTAACACTTATTTTCCTTGCGAATACATAAATCTATACATGTTTATTCTATTAAGTTATCGTAAAAAATCGAATAAAATTTCAGTAATGATTTATGATGATTATTTTTAAGGCCAAATTAATAATGCAATAAAGTAACGAGAAAAATCTATGAGGTAATAAGTCTTTTAAACTGGCCTACAATACTGCTGGCAAAAAAAAGCAAAGAATTCAACCTCGCCAGAAAAAAACAATTCTATTATAACCTACGCGCTATGGAGCTCCGGACTGTGACAAACCACTGTGACAGACCACACGAGTTTAAAATTGCTCAAAAAAGGGAATATATATATTTAGATGAGATTATAAAAGGGGGGAGCTGGTGTCCAAATTTTTGGATAAATATAATTCACAACATAAACCATCAAACCAAGCAACTTCTTTTGTAATTACTAATTTGATGAAGAAAAATCAAAGAAATTATTATTGCTTGCAAGTAGGAGCAAAGGGAATGAAACTTGGCCTAATGGAAGCCAGGGGAAAAAAGATCCTGGAATTTGATTTTAGCACAGGGGAGATGTTCAGAAATAATGAAAAAATGGAACAACATTTTGCTCTGGTATTTAAAAAGAAAATCGATCGAATCATTAGTGATCTTAAAAATAAAAAGGCCAGAATATATAGCGGTGATTTATGAATATTAAATTAACCTTTTCACCTAAAATGGCTGAGAAGCTTGTCTTAAATGATTTTAAAGTGCGGCAAAAGCTGTTAAAGGAATTTAAAATTGCGATTAATATCACTGGAAACGATTCTGTTATTTCTGAAAAAGATATTAAACAGCTTACAACTATGCTGACTTCCATATCAAAATTTTTAGTTAAATTCTCAACGGGAATAAGATCTAAAGAATTAAAGGAAAGTACAGATTCGTTAAACAAACTTGTGCGTATCTACGGAAAAAATACTAAATTTGATTTCTCTTTTTTTCCAAAAAATCTATCTGATTTTCTAAATACGAAACCGGTTATGGAAAAAAAATCAAATAAAAAGAATAAGATTCATAAAAAAAAGAGGAAATCATATAGACCCAAGCTTGTTAAACTTCCTGATAATGTTTTATTAAAAATGAAGACAAAAAATAGTATTGGAACTAAGAAATCCGGGAAGGGGGAGCCAGATTTAAATATGCTTAGTGATAAATTTAAAAATAAAGAGAAACTTAAACCTATTATTACGAAAATACCCCGCTCAAAGTCCAGGCATCCTTCACCAGAGCGTAAGAAATTGACGTCAAGGCACATATCCCCTCCAAAACGCTTACAAAGTGATCATCCAAAGACAAAAGGTATGAATAAATTTTATTCCGGGGATTTAAGGAAACAACCTCTCCCAAAGTTAGAAAAGAGTATTTCATATTATGATGTTGACCTATCACAATCTAATGAAAAAAACATTAATAAAATTCCAAGAAAACGGCTTAAAGAAACTCTAGTGCTCAAAAAATTTGTAACTGATACAAGGATTAGTGAAGATATAAGAAAAAAAATAGCAGAAAAATTAGAGCAGAATTTTGAGAATAAAGTAAAATACTGCCAGGTATTTTATAAAAAACATTATAAAAAAAAGCTACCTGAAAAATTAAAACAAGACCTTATTTCTAAAAGAGACTCACTCCGCAAAACAAAAAGGAAATTAATCCGTGAAAAGAATAAAGGAAAGACGGCTGTTTTAGAAAAGATAATAAATTTACAGAAAAAAGTTAAGGCTGAGTTAAAAAATTATAATGGCATAAAAAATTCATTTCTAAATACAATTATTTTAAAAGTAAAATCCAGTGTTAGGAAAGAATACTTAGTTGATAAAACTAAGGTAAAAAAACGTTCTTTGGGTAAACGACAAAGACAAATTGCGTATAGCGCGTTAAAGTTGGCAGGTGGATGGAAAAAAGCGCAGGCCTTATATAAAGAGGGTTTTCCTCAATTAATGTGGGATATCTGGGCTTTGCGCAAGGAAATCGTTAATGAGATGATTACTAATATATGCGCTGAATTAAATGAAGATGAGTCGTTAAAAGACGAAAAAGTAGCCAGTTTTACCAAGGGCATCCATAATAAACTAGAGGTAGGCAGTATTGAGATTGGCTCAGATAAGGATGTAATTTTAGTGGGGCCATTTGCCGCTAGAGCTGTGAGGATGTTCAATGAAAGATTCCCTGTTTATTTTGGATATGAATCCGGTTATTTATTTGATACTAATGCCTATATCATTGGTAGTCTTTTGCCTGTAACGTTACCTGAACCTAAAGAACCAGGGAAATATGATCCCAGAGCGCAAAAGTATAAGAAGATGTTTGAGGATGCAGAAAAGCTCCTGGAATCACCTGAATTTAGTGAAAAGAAGGAGGCTTTACTAGAAGAACAGATAAAATATGCCCTGGTTAAAGTAGCAAAATACTATACGTCTGGGACATCCGGGGGAAAGGATGGTTTGGAAAAATGGCTGAAGCTGCTCGTTTCGAATCTTGATATACTACCTAAAAAATCTAAAATATATAAAATGTGGGGTGATTGTTGGGAAGATATAGATAATTTACCGTATTCGGAATTTCAAGAAAAATATGAAAAAAAAGGTATAAGCGAACGCGAAATAAATATCCAAGATCAATTTAATGACGCTTGGACTATACTTCACTATTCAAATATTAAAGAAAATAAAAAGAGATTCAAAGATTATTTAATGGACGACAAACAATTTAAGCTAATTAAAAAATTTAGGGGGGCCTGGGAAATATTGAAAACAGTTGAATCAAATATTACCAGGCATACTGATGATACTAAAAAGGAGGATAGGGAATTAGCAGCATATAATAAGCTATATAATACTTACCTAACAAACTATGATCAGGTTCTACATGGAAGCTTATATAAAGCATTAATGCAAAAACAATCTAATAAATCATTTAAATCAAATGTTGTTGATAATTATATTAAACTAAAAAAAGCTCAATTTAACTTATTGTTATATGCAAATGAACCGTATTATACCCAGGAAACTCTTAGAGATGTAGTTTTATCATGGCAGATGGGCCTAACTACTACTTTACCAGCGAAATCTTATCTTATTTCTCTTATAGAGAATTTTGGCAATTATCATGAAAAATTCCCCAAGAAACTTATTGCTCTGGAATATATTTTGTGCATGAAATATCTGTTTAGATGCAGCTTTGCTGCAGAGAAATTGATGTCTAAAGTTAAAGAGAAGATAACAATGCAAATGAAAAATAAAGCTAAGATACTTAAGCTTGTAGCCTGGAATTCAAATAAACTCAAATCACTTAATGATCCCAAATTAAAAAAGGAAAGAGCACGAGAAATGTTAGAAAAAAGCTACCAAATGTTACAAGAAAACACAAAAAACCCAAAGAGTGACAAGATCATAAAATTTGTTAACTTAGGAGAAAAGGCAATGAAAAAGGAAGCTGAAATAGAAAAACTTCGTAAGGATATATCACGAATATTAAGGATATTAGCTAAAGAGGAAGGA
>JBHPDY010000040.1:0-13626 GCA_042577605.1 Candidatus Margulisiibacteriota bacterium | reverse complement strand
TCCGTTTTTATCTGAACTGGGTGACAACTTGGAAAAAGCTATTGTTAGTAATAATAAATATGAAATAAAAGAAAAAATAAACCAGACTGAAAATTATCTTAATGCGCTAAACATTGCTTTTAAATAAACAATTTTAATCAGCAAGATACTGGATATAAATTCACTAAAATGAAAAATACAATTTATATAGAAACTTATGGCTGTCAAATGAATGAAGCTGATACTAATATCATCCGTAAAATACTTACGGACCATAATTTCGTATTTACAGATAATAAAGATAATGCCCGCATAATTCTCTTAAATACTTGTTCTGTCCGGGATAATGCAGATAGGAAAGAATTTAATAGAGTAAAATATCTGAAATATAAAAACCCCAATTTACTGATCGGGATCTTAGGCTGCTTAGCCACCAGCGCCAAAGAAAAACTCCTGGATAAAAAACTGGATATAGATTTTTTTGTCGGGCCGGATAATTACCTTGGGCTGCCTGAAATAATTAATAAGGTATTAACCGATAAAGAAAAAACCTATGATATTTCTATTTCCGGGCTTGAAACTTATGAACATATCTATGCTCATGGAAAAAACGAGCTAAATGCCTGGATACCTATTATGAGGGGCTGCAACAACTTCTGTTCTTACTGTGTCGTGCCTTATGCCAGGGGCCCTGAACGGAGCAGAAACTTTGAAAGTATAATCAAAGAAATAACCAGGTTAGCTGAAGAAAACTGCACACAGGTAACCCTTCTAGGACAAAATGTTAACTCGTATAACGATAATGGCCATACATTTGCTGAGTTATTAGAAAAAGTCAGCGAAATTAAGAACATAGAGCGCATCCGCTTTGTTTCACCGCATCCCAAAGACCTTTCCTCTAAAGTAATAGAGATAATGGCAGCCAAAAACAACATCTGCAAACAAATCCATCTACCGCTTCAATCCGGCAGCACCAGGATCCTAAAAATGATGAACCGCACCTATACAAAAAATGATTTTTTAAGTCTGGTATCAGAAATCCGTAAAACCATACCTGATATTGTTCTTACGACAGACATCATAGTAGGTTTCCCAACAGAGACAGACGCTGATTTCAAAGATACGGTTGAAGTATTCAAAAAAGCAGCCTTTGATTCAGCATTCATATTCAAGTATTCCCCCAGGCCCCAAACATTTGCCGCGGAAAATTATGAAGACGATGTTCCTGAAGCCATAAAAACCAAAAGGATAGTCAAATTAAACCAAATCCAAAAGGAATTTTCCCTAAAGAAAAACAAAGCTCACATTGGTCAGATCCACAAAGTACTGGTAGAAGCAGTAGAAACAAAAAGAAACAAAAACGAATTTTTAGGACGCAATGACGGCCATAAAATAGTAGTATTCCCAAAGGGAAATTACAGGGTAGGGGATTATTTAAACATAAAGATAACAGCAGCATCTGCAAATTCATTGAGAGGAATTGTTTGCTAAAATCTCTATGCAATGCTCCACACTGTTATCCTTATACAAGTCAAGTATTCGATAAGATTCGTTAATCTACTAATCTACCAAATAAGTCATCCCACCCAGGATTATTATCTTTTATCAACTTTATCTTATTAATACGTCTATACTTTTTTATCTGTTTCTCTCTTTCTATTGCATAACATATATCATCATATACCTCATAATAAACTAATTTTGTTAAACTATATCTTCTTGAAAAACCTTTATTAATCTTATTCTTATGCTCAAGCATTCTTCTATATAAATTATTTGTTACGCCAGTATATAGAACGGTATTGCAGAAATTCGTTATTATGTACACATAGTAGTCTCTATTATGAAAAGACATTATATTTATTCTAGCTCCTACAATAATAATCCATTTTTTCGAAGATCCTCACGCCCCATCATTATGTCGCCTTTGTTCCAAATTATGTATTATTCACAAAAATCGCTTTTTATCAAAGCATCCGAAGGGCTCAGGATGACAGTGGGGGTGCATACTTAACCAATTTTAGCTATCCATAATAGTACTAATATTGGTCCGCTAAAATGCTCAAAGTGTTTAAATTTTCCTCAGGGATTCTACCTATTGCTAAAAGTCCCTGCTAATGCGCCCCCACTGTCATCCTAAGTCCCTCCGTACACTGTAAAAACTGGAATTTATGCTAAGCATTTCTCTATGATTCTAGCCTTATTATTCGATGGCGCGTGAGGATCTTTGATACTCTGCTATTTGTGCCCTTATGCTAGAATTACCAACACGCGACCCCACTGTCATCCTGAGCCCCTCTATGCACTGTAAAAACTGGATTTACGCTAAGCATTTCTCTATGTTTCTAGCCTGATTATTCGATGGGGCGTGAGGATCTTTGATACTTTGTTTTAACTAGTGTTTTAGCAAAAATATATATTAAGAACTAATTATTATTAATTTCATTAAACAAATTTATCAATTCATCCTGTGCTTTAAATGCCTTTGTTCTATACGAATGTGGATCATATTTTTTTGTCTTTGAAGCCTCCTCAAAACAATGTATGATGAAAATCACTTTTTCATGTACTTTTTTGTACTTCTCATCAGAAATATACATCCTAAGATCCTTTTGATCTAATAATAATATAAGCTCCAGTTCTCTTGCCCTCGCATTATCGAATTCAGTTTTATAACTCTCATTAATAAAAACATTTATATCACTTTGAATTTTTTCAAATATTCTACTTATATTCTTTTTCATTAGGTCTTCTTTATTGCTCTTCCTTGTAAAAAAAGCACCTAATAAAACTCCTAATAAAACTCCTAATACACCTAGAATAGCTCCTTGAGAATTAATCCATTCAATAACACCTAGTATACATTCCATATAATCCGATTATACACCAATCTCTAACTATCCTTTCAAGAAACGTCTTCCCCTTTGCTTAAAACAATTTTTTCTGTATCTTTATTAGCATGAAAAACAAAAACTCCCTCTGGTACCCCTACATCCAAATGAAAACAATGTCCTTACCTTTAAAAGTATCCTCAGCAAAAGGTGTACACCTCCACCTAGAAGACGGCACAAAACTAATCGACGCCATCTCTTCCTGGTGGTGCGTTATCCACGGTTATAATCACACAGAAATCAATAAAGCAGCTAAACAACAACTAGCTAAAATGGCTCACGTAATGCTAGGCGGCCTTACCCACGAACCAGCAGAACAATTATCTAATAAACTGGTAAAAATCACGCCCCCAGGTTTAAACCATGTCTTTTTCTCTGACAGCGGCTCTGTTGGCGTAGACGTAGCTTTAAAGATGTCCATGCAATACTGGCAAAACCTAAATAAACCCAAAAAAAACAAATTCCTGGCCCTCAGGCAGGCCTACCATGGCGATACCATAGGCGCAATGTCTGTCGGCGATCCTGTTGAAGGAATGCATAAACTGTTCTCAGGGCTCCTGCCAAAAAACTATTTCCTCCCAGCTCCAAAAGGAGGATTCAATGCTCTTGCAAAAACCGTAAATGCTGATCTGGTAAAGCTGGAAACCTTCTTGGCTAATCATCACCCTAAGCTCGCGGGATTCATTTTAGAACCCATTTTGCAAGCTGCGGGTGGATTTAATATTTATTCTCCCTTGTACTTAAAAGGTGCCAGAAAATTATGTGATAAATACAATGTACTGCTAATCTTTGATGAAGTAGCCACTGGCTTTGGCAGGACCGGTAAGTTATTTGCCGCAGAACATGCCCAAGTTACTCCTGATATTATGATCTTAGGAAAGGGCTTAACCGCCGGTTATCTGGGTATGGCAGCGACATTGACCACCTCTAAAATATTCACATCTTTTCTGGATGACAGTCCGGTCAAGGCCTTCATGCATGGCCCCACCTTCATGGGCAATCCCCTGGCTTGTGCTATAGCTTTGAAGAGCATTGAAATCTTTGAAAAACAAAACTATCTTGAAAAGATATCCTGTATAGAAACCCAATTAAAATCCGGTCTAAGCCAAATATCCCACCCTCAAATCAAAGATATACGGGTAATCGGGGCTACAGGAGTGATAGAAGTAAAAGACAAGGCCATACTATCATCTGCCCAAGAATTTGCCCGCCAAAATGGTGTATGGCTACGTCCCTTTGATAATTATCTATACACTATGCCTCCATATATAATCTCCAATAATAAACTAACCAAAATAATAGACACCATACAAACCTTCTTTAAGAACAAAAAAATCATTTAAAAGCAAAAGCAGAACAAAGTCCCCCCCTCTTTTTTATCTTATAATCACACATAACTCCAAATAACTATCTCCAAAAGAGAGGGGGGGGTTTAGGGGGGTGAGTTTGATAAGAAACAGTTTTTTTAAATGCAATTAATAATCCATTGTTCTTTTAAGTCTTATTTGGAATCCTAAGGGCGTAGCCCTTAAATAAAAATCTCCTCTCATTTTCCCAATCTATGAAGTGCACAGTACTTCAAGCAACTGAAAGATTACCACTTGCTAGATTGCACTTAAAACAATTCTTACGTTAATATACATAAAGATATGAACGAAAACATACTAAAAACCATTCACCAAAACTGTCTCAAAATCCAAGAATGGTTCACAGAAAAGGAAAAGGGGCTTACTCTCCCATTTTACCTGTCCATTGACCTCAGAGACGCTGATTTCAAAGCAAGTTTTGTGGATACAAACCTTTTTCCCGCAGGATTTAACAATCTCTGCCAAAACAACCTCAAAAACACAGGTTCCGCGCTTAAAAACGCCATTATCAGAAAAAATCCTGCTGCTAAAGAAATCCTACTAATCACTGAAGAACACACCAGAAATTTATGGTATCTCCAAAACATATATTCCCTTGAACAACTTTTCAAAGGTTCTGGATTTAAAGTGACCCTTGGAATGTTTCATGATTTTGGTGCACCTAGTTCGTCATTAACCACGGCCAAAGACAATAAAATAATAATCTATGGTTCAGAGTGGCTTGAAAATAATATCAACAGTTTTGACCTTATTATCTTGAACAATGACCTTACAAACGGCATCCCAGAGATTTTAAATGAGACGACAACACCTGTATTCCCTTCACCTAAACTTGGTTGGCACCAACGTTCTAAAAGCAAGCATTTTGAATTAGCAAATAAACTTATTACTGAATTTAGCCGCCTTCTGGAATTAGATCCCTGGCTTTTTTCCAGCTTCTATACCAAAGCTTCGAATATAAACATAAACTCAAAAAATGACAGGCAGGTATTGTATGAACACGCCAAAGAGCTGTTCAGCAAGTTATCAGTTAAATACAATGAATATGACATTAAACAAAAACCATATATTTTCCTCAAAGCAGATTCCGGAACTTATGGTATTGGTGTACAAGCGATTGAAAATCCAAAAGAAATCCTTTCATTAAACAGCAGGGCCCGTAACAACCTCTCAAAAGGAAAAGGCGGTAAAAAAACAGATAATTACATTCTTCAGGAAGGCATCCCATCAAAAATACGTTTTCAAGGTAATCCGGCAGAGGTTTGCCTTTACAGCATAGAAAACCAGACCATAGGAGGTTTTTTCCGCTACAATGATATAAAATCCAGCAGGGAGAACCTAAATTCCAGAGGCATGGGCTTCTCTACCATTTGTTTTGAACCATTGCACAGCAAAGAATGCCCCGGGTCCAAAGCTTTTACTCCATCCAAAGATAATAATTTACCGTCAGAACTGGAAATAATGTTCTATAAGATACTAAACCGCATAGCAATCATTGCTGCTGCGCAAGAGGATAAAATTATTTAAATTAGTTAAACACGAACAAAGTCCCCCCTCTTTTTTACTAAAAAATAACATCTAATACCAAATAACTTTCTTTTAAAAGAGAGGGGGGATTTAGGGGGGTGAGTTTTCGAAGCTTTGCTATTTTTTGTGCTTAGCTATCCGGTTAAATCCTGTCTCATCTGTAGCTTGTAGCTTTGGAAATGAGGCTAATGCAAAAAATAGACCAGACACCATTGGGGGTGAGTTTTAACTCCAATTAACTATCTCCAAAAGAGAGCGGGGGAGTTTAAGTAGAAGGTACTTCTTTAAATGAAGAATTCTTCAAATACTCCTCAAGCATAGCTTTGATAGTAGGAAAAGCAAAAAATCCTAGCTTAGTAAATCCTTTTTCCTTTTGATACTCAATAAGCGCTTCCTGGGTCTTATACCTGTCCCCGTCAACCGGGCCTGCGTAATGGTTAAGCTCTGCCAAAAGATCCTGGATCATAATATTTACTTTTCGCTTCTGTTCATCAAAAGGGTAAAAAGGATTGATAGATGTTCCCCCAAACTCATTGATTTTACTATTCAAAATAGCGATCTTAACAAAAAAATTAAGCTCTAAACTCTCTTTGCCACTCAATTCTGCTGTTAACTTAGCATTCTGTGAAACCAGCTCATTAATATATTTTTCCAGATCAGTTATCTTTCCCAGCCTTGAAATAGCTTCCTCAATTTTCCGCTTTGATGCAGATGGACTTGATGACCTAACTGGCTCAGGTAAAGACTCCGTAAATGTAGAAACAGAAGCAATGTCCGTAACATTTGCCTTTTGCTCAACAAAAGCCAAAGTAACCAAACATAATCCAACCAAAATACCTAAAAACAGTGTTTTCTTAATAAAAGACTCTATACTTTTAAGAATATTACGGTTAGGAACCGACTTTCTTTGTTCATGCCTCAATAACAAATAACCAAAAAGAGCTATTAAAAAACAAAAACCTGCCAAGCCTGTATTTAAAATATCCACAAACGGGATATTTTCAAACAAAAAAGATATATTACCTAAAATATCTGTCATTTATTCTCCTTATACGGTAATAGTATTTCAAAAACAGTACCTTTATTCAATTCCGAACTCACATTGATCTTGCCTTTATGATTGTTTACTACCCGGTAAACCATAGACAAACCCAGTCCTATCTTTTTATCTTTTTTAGTGAAAAAAGGATTGAAAATCTTGCCTAAATCTTTTTTTTCTATGCCGCAGCCATTATCGTGAATCGCAATATTTACTCCCGAGGATTTTTCAGTTTGCTCCTGGTTAACTTCTGACGTGCTAATAGTAATAGCGCCATCCTGCCCTATAGCTTCCATACAGTTATAGATTACATTTAAAATAACCTGGTAAAGCTGGTGCTTATACCCAAAAACCTTTCCCTTTGCCAAAAGCTCGGAAATAAGCTTTATCTTCTTGTCTTCGCACTTGGACCGGGCAATATCAACAACATCCCTGATAATCTCATTAATATCAAAAGAACTCTGTTGCTCATTGTTTTCATCCCCATATTTGAGCATAATATCTGTAAGTTTCAGTAAACGCTGAATATTTTCTTTAACCATAGATGATATTTCTTCAATTTTTTTCCTATCCGTATCTGTTTTAAAGGCCATTTCTATACCCACTTTAATTATTGTCAGGGGATTGCGTAGTTCATGGGCAATTCTCTGGGTAAGGTTTGCATAAGCTGACTGGTGGGACATTTTTTCCGCATAATTCCTGCTTTTAAGCTCTGCTTCGTATGATTCCTTGATCTTCTTCTGGGTTTGGGCAAAATACACATATAAAAAATGCAGCCAAACCAGAAGCAGAAAAACAGTTAAAGCTTTAAAAGTATAGTTCAAATAGGTAACAATCTCGGGCAAAAGTTCGATCTGATAAAAAAACTGGTAGTCAATAATCTCTAAAAACGCAATGCAGGCAACGGATAAAGAAACACCAAAAAGAATATATTTCTTCTGCTTCATTTCAAACAAAAACAAAGGAGCCATAGCTGCTGGAAAAAGAATAAGCTGAAAGCCAGCTGCTTCGCCAGCTACCAGAGCATGAGCAGCAGTAGAAAGGTTTCCACTAATGATAAGCATTAACCTGGCAAAATTGTAATGCTTCAAATGATTGAAAAGCAAAGGACTGGCAAACATCAAAGTAAAAATAAGCAGAATTAAACTCAGATAAAATGATTTGATCAATACAATAAAACTAACCAGATAAAGGATAGCTGCGGTTACAACCACAAGGGTAATCTTGTTCGTAAGCACAACCCTGTTCTCTAGGGCAAAAGGCATCCTTTCATCAATCCCGGATTCAATTAATTTATTGAAGAATACTTGTATTTTTTTAAGCATATTACCCCTCATTTAATATCTGGAAATAATTTCCTTTTTCAATATTTTAGGTAAAATCGAAAGCCATTCAGCATGCTTTTCAATAAGTCTTTTCTTTAGTTTTAATGCTTTAAAAATCTCTTCATCTAAAGATAGTTGGCGATCACTATCCATGTTTTCAAGGTCAAAATCATCTGACTCACACAAAGATTCATACTTATGATATACCTTATAAAATTCTTTAACACACGTATTATGGTCTTTCGCTGCTTTTTTAAAAGCTCTGACTAATTCCTCTTCTCCCTTTTCTTCAAGATACTCATTCACCATCTTCAGAGTAACATCTTTTACTTTTTTATCCTCTCTTACATATTCTGCTAAAACAACAATTATATAATTAAAGACAACACCCTCTGTGCCAAACTCCTTACCAAATGACCAGATATCATTTAAGATCCTGATAATATAACACTCCAGATCTTTACAAAACTTATAATCTTCATGCTCCCTTGCTTTTTTACTGATCTTCATTTCCTCAGAAACCATAATGATTTCTTCAACTGGTATTACACCGCTGCTAGCAATTCCTACGCCTTTAATTTCTCCTCCTTTATCAATATCCAGATACTCTTTCCTTGTGGGAATAAAACTCTTATTCTTTGCTTCTTCTATTTTGGAATCAAGTGTAGAGGCTAATGCCTCAATAAAATGTTCACGTGAAATGTTTTTATGATCATCTAATATTTGCTTGGCACATCTTACAGCTCTCGCCAAAGATTTTTCCATATCATTAGAAAACTCGTTATCGCTTACTTTTTCACCCTTAAACATCTTTAAAAACTTATCCAACAATACTTTTAATTGTTTAGGTTTATTACCGATAAATCCCTCACCTAAATTAATATCTGTTAAATCATCCAAAAGAAAAGCCCATAATAAAAACAAACAAATATTATTTAAATCCTTTTCCAGAATGTCACCTTTCCAGCTCATCGCTAGTAAAATGTAATAGCTAAATTTCTGCATTAGCTCATTATTTAATTCCTTTTCATTAATTTTTTTCTTTTTACGGATCAACAGTTTCTTAAAAGTATCCATCAATCCAATGTCTGAAGCTTTTTTAGCAACCTTTAAAACTGTATCCTTAAACTTTTTTAAGAACTCCTTCTTGTCATCAAATTTAAAAATATATTCAGGGTACTCTAAAGTGATTTTGCCTGTAATAGCATTAAGGTGCTTAACTTTTATGTCTTTAATAAAGTTACTAATATCTACTTCAAACTTTTTATATTTTACTTTTGTATTTTCTACTGGAAAAAGAACTCTATTAATGTCTTCAATTTTTGGTAACTTTACGTCTGTTGACTCTACATGTCTGCGTATTTTCCTTTGGAGCGGTGTTTCTTTTTTCTTTAGTTTACTAGATCCTTTAACGGATTCAGAATCTATTTTAGAAGGTAAAAGTTTTTTTATAGACATATAATTTTTCTCTAAATATATATTTTATATTTTACCACTAAAAGGTACTAGTGTTAGGTGCCGTTAGAATCTTAAGGGCAAAGCCCTTAAAAATCCCTCATTTCCAGGCTGTGAGCCATCAAAAACAATTTGGGATCTTAAGGGCTTTGCCCTTAAATAAAAAAAACACTCCCTCGTTTTCACAGGCTGTGAAGCGCGCAGCACTTCAAAAAACTACATAGCTGAGGTTGGGTGTCTGGTACCTTTCCATGTTATAATCAGTTTTTAATGAAGTACTTTATCCTAGACACCAATGTCCTCCTACATAATCCCCAAGCCATCTATTCTTTTGCCGATAATACAGTCGTAATTCCCATTACGGTCATCGAAGAATTAGACACCTTTAAAACATCCCCTGATAAAAAAGGTATGCATGCCAGGACCATCTTAAGAGAGATTGATGCCCTCATTAAAAAAGGCGCCCTGGAAAAAGGCGCCACTATGAAAAACGAAGGCCGGCTCCTTATACATGTACTAGCAAACATCTCTGACAAACTAAAAAACCTGGACTCATCCGTCCATGATAATAAAATTCTCTCGGTTGCCCTGGAACTGCAGGATGAAGAAAAAACAGTTTTTTTCATATCCAAGGACGTAAATGCCCGCATAAAAGCCGAAGCTCTTGGTATTAAGGCCAAAGATTATGAAAAAGAAAAAGTTGAATATGACTCTTTATACCGTGGCTGGAAAGAAATTACAGTCCCAAAAACAGATATTGATAAATTGTTTTCAGATAACCAGCTTCATCTCAATCAAAGCCTTAAGGTACTCACTAACGAACACATTTTACTAAAAGCAACCGATGATGAACAATCATCAGCATTATGTAATTACCTGGAAGATGAAGACACGCTTATCCCCATTAAAAAAACCATTGAAGCAATGGGCATAACCCCCCTAAATATGGAACAACTATTTGCTTTCAACCTCCTCCTGGACGACAATATTAAAATCGTCACCCTGGTTGGCAAAGCAGGTACAGGCAAAACACTCATTGCCCTGGCATGCGGCTTGTCCAGAGTTCTGGCCTATAAATCCATATATGAAAAACTACTGGTAGCCAGGCCCATAATCCCAATGGGAAAAGATATTGGATATCTGCCAGGCACAAAAGACAAAAAACTTACTTACTGGATGCAGCCGATCTTTGATAACCTGCATTTTATTATGCACACCCAAAAGAAAAAGGAAAAAGAAAATAAGACAAGCTATTTAAGTTATTCTACTGTTGATCAAATGATGGATTCCAAGATATTAGAGATAGAAGCTTTGACCTATATCAGGGGCAGAAGCATACCTAACCAGTACATCATCATTGACGAAGTCCAGAATTTAACCCCTCATGAAGTAAAAACCATTGTCTCCAGAGCAGGGGAGGGCACTAAAATCATCCTGACCGGAGATCCGGAACAGATTGACAATCCTTATCTGGATGCCAACTCTAATGGTTTAAGCTATGTTTCCGAACGCTTCAAAGGCCATAAAATTACAGGCCACATATTCTTATCCAAAACAGAAAGGTCTGAATTGGCAACGCTAGCTACAGTTTTATTATAAAAACAGGTTATAATTATTAAATCATGCCAGCAAATAAAATAATTCCAGAAAATAAGAACAAGCTTCTTGTCTGCTCTCAACTCTTTTACCCTGAGCTCATATCAACAGGGCAAACTCTAACCGAACTATGCGAAGAGCTATCGGAAATGGGCATTGATATCGAAGTCCTATGCGGACCAATGACCCTGGTAGACCGTAAAAGCAAAACACCAAAAGAAATAATATATAAAAAGATCAAAATCAAACGCGTCTGGGGTACCAGGTTCCCCAAAATAAATCTCTTGGGAAAGTTTCTAAACCATCTTACTTTTATGCTCTCTATCTTTTTTTATTTAATAAAAGACAAAACCCAACGCCCCATGCTTGTATTAACTAATCCACCGCTATTAGGCTTTATAATTGCCCTGATAACAAAAAATCCCATTATATTTCTGGTCTTTGATGTTTACCCGGAAACCATTGTGGAGTGCGGCCTTCTCCCCAAAAACAGCTTTATCGTCAAGCTGTGGCACAAAATGAACAGCTATATACTTTCCAAAGCACGGGATATCATTGTTATCGGCAGGTTTATGCAGGAGAGACTTGAGAAAAACATGTCCGCCAAAAACATTTCTAAAATAAAAAACATCCATGTCTGGTGTGATGATAGAAATATCCACTATATAGCGAAAAGCTCTAATCCCCTGATAAAAGAATGGAAGCTGGAAAACAAGTTCATAGTGCTTTATTCCGGAAATATGGGCCGCTTTCATGACCTGGAAACTATTTTAAGCTCTGCTAAAGAACTAAAAAACAATCCGAAAATTGCTTTTGTTTTTGTAGGTGAGGGGCATAAAAAAAGCTGGGCACAAAAGTTTGCCTCAGAAAACAATCTGGCTAACTGCCAATTCCACACTTATGTTCCTCGTGAAAAACTCAGTGAGGTGCTGTCCCTGGCAGATGTTGGTTTAGTATCTCTTGTCAAAGGTCAGGAAGGTTTATCAGTGCCGTCCAAAACATTTGGGCTTTTAGCTACAGCTAGACCTGTTATCGCTATAATGAACAAAAAAGCAGAAATAGCCAGGATTGTAAAAGAAGAGAACTGCGGCATCCTTGTGTCACCCGGAGAAATAAAGCCTTTATCAGAAGCTATCACTAAACTGTCTAAAAACTCAGAACTATCAAAAACCTTAGGCCAGAACGGTAAAAAAGCATTAATACGCAAATATAGTTTAAAAAAAGCAGCTGAAGCATATAAAGATTTAATCACTTAAATTTTAGGAAGTTAAAGGTGCCGGGTACTTAGGCACGCAAAGGTGCCAGGGTAAAACTTCCTGCAAAATTATACATTTATATTTCTAACACCTTTTTAAAATAAATATATCTTAAGCTATAATTGGTAAAATAAGATTTAAAACAAAATTAAGGAGACCACAGTCATATGGATAATAAAAGAATATTAGTAACAGGCGCCGGCGGTTTCATCGGCCACCACCTGGTAAAATACCTCCAAGAACAAGGCCATTGGGTTAGGGGAGCAGACATTGTCCATCCCCATTACGAACCAACCACAGCTAATGAATTCAAAATACTTGACCTACGCTATTGGGAAAACTGCCTTAAAGCTACAGAAAACGTAGACTGGGTTTTCCAACTTGCTGCCAACATGGGCGGTATCGGTTTTATAGAAACCCACAAAGCAGAAATAATCCATGACAACACCCTCATAAACATCCATATGCTGGAAGCAGCCAGGCAAAACAAAATTGACCGCTATTTCTATACTTCTTCGGCCTGTGTTTACCCTCAATACAAACAAAACATTACAGATGTCAAACCCTTAAAAGAATCAGACGCCTATCCTGCCGATGCTGAGGACGGCTACGGTTGGGAAAAACTTTATACGGAACGCGCTTGCAGACACTATTATGAGGATTATGGCTTAAAAACATATTGCGTAAGGTTCCATAACATTTTTGGGCCTCTGGGATCTTATGACGGTGGCAGAGAAAAATCACCTGCAGCTATCTGCCGTAAAATAGCCTTAGCCAAAGATGTTGATGATATAGAAGTCTGGGGCGACGGCAAACAAACCAGGTCTTATTGCTATATAGATGACTGTGTTCAAGGTATATACCAGTTGATGTCATCAGACTTTCATAAGCCAATTAACCTGGGACAAGACCGCATGATAACCATTAATGAACTTGTTGACATAGTTGCAAAAGCAGCCAGCAAAAAGATCAGCAAACGCTATGACCTGAGCAAACCCCAAGGAGTAAGAGGCCGGAACAGTGACAATACGCTTATTACGAAAGTACTTGGTTGGGAGCCAAAAGTTTCTTTGGAAGAAGGTTTAAAAAGAACTTATTTTTGGATCCGTGAGCAGCTTCAGAAAGCTTAACGAAGGTGCCGGGGTAAAAATCAACAAAAGGTATTAAAAAAAGTAAAGGTGCCGGGTACTT
>JBHPDY010000039.1:0-13768 GCA_042577605.1 Candidatus Margulisiibacteriota bacterium | reverse complement strand
ATACACAATAACCCTGTATACTTGTATTTAAAAGATAAAAGAATCCTATTTTTCAAGAAAGCATAATGCTAAATAAAATAAACCTAAAAACCATTTCCCGTCTGTGAGGCACATAGCGCTTCAAAAGACTGAAGGAATACTACAAACAATCTTAATATCAATTTTCCAAACATGCTATAATCTATGGTTATGGAAATCAACACCAGCAAAACCCTTCATTTCATAGGCATCGGCGGCTCCGGAATGTCGCCCCTAGCTAAAATATGCTTAAAACAGGGATATAAGGTCACCGGCTCTGACCTCAAAGAAAGCCTTAACACCATTACCCTGAAAGAAGCCGGGGCAAAAATATTTTACGGACACAAATCCTCGAACTTGCGGGAAGCCGATATAGTGGTTGTCTCCACCGCCATACAAAAAGACAATCCGGAATATATAGCTGCCAGCCAAGCAAAAACCATTCTAAGACGTGCTGAAATGCTGGATATTATTATGCGCGATCACAAGAAAAAAATCGCCGTTGCCGGCACCCATGGCAAATCAACAACCACAGCAATGGTAGCCCGGATATTGGAAACCTGCAAAAAAAACTCTACCTATGTAATTGGAGCAGAACTACAAGATTACGGCGGGAACGCGGCTTATGGTACAGGCCCTTATTTCTTAACCGAAGCAGATGAAAGCGACGGCTCATTTTTATGCTTACATCCCAATGTGGGACTATTAACCAACATCGAATCTGAACATATGGACTATTATAAAAATTTCAAAGACCTTTTGGACCATTTTACAAAATTCATTCAAAAAATTCTGGACGTAAATGGCTACTTAATTATTAATCAAGACGACAAACACCTGGTGAATCTAACCTCAAAAATCCCAAAAGAAAATCTATTTAGCTATTCCATAGAAAATCCATCTCAAGTAATGGCTAAAAACATCAGTTTTTCCTCTGAAGGCTCGAGTTTCCAGCTTTTCATTGATGAAAAAAACCAAGGCGAAATTCACCTCAAGGTTTTCGGCCGGCATAACATCTACAATGCTTTGGCCGCCATATCATTAGGATTGCAGGAAAACCTACCCCTGGACCTTGTTAAAAAAGCACTTTTTAACTTTTCCGGCACTAACCGCCGCTTCCAGCAAATCGCTCAAATTAATAACATTGTGCTTTATGATGATTATGCCCATCATCCAACTGAAATAAAAGTCACCCTGGATGCGATTAAACAAAGCTTTCCGGAAAAACGAATAGTCTGCATCTTTCAACCTCACAGATATACCCGCACCTTAGATCAGCTGGACAATTTCCCCCATGCCTTTAATTCTTCTGATATCACGATTATAACTGAAATTTATGCTGCCAGTGAAAAAAAGATAGCTGGCATATCCGGCAAGTTAATTGCTGATAAAATAGAAAAAGAAAAGAAACTAAAGTCAAAATTTATTGAGAAAAAAAGTGATATCGCCAATTATTTGATACCGCTCTTAAAAGAAAATGACCTAGTCATAACCATGGGCGCTGGAAACATTAATTATATAGCAAAAGAACTAATTGCCCGCCTAAAAAGCAAAGCAACAGCCCCTTAATAAGGAGATTAAATATTTTATCAAAACATGATATTCCTATATCTCAAATATCTACGTTCAAAAATAACGGTACGCTAAAAAAATTGCTCGTTTTTGAAGACCTGGGAGAAATTTCTTTGTTCCAAAGAAGCAACCACAAACCTTTCTTCGTTCTGGGAAATGGATCAAAACTATTGATTAATCCACAAACCAAAATAAAAACTTTTGTAAAGATCAGCCCAGACATTTTCCCATACTCCATAAAGAACAGAGCTATTACCATAAGTGCAGGCACAACTTGTTCAGATCTTCTTGAAATAATGCAAAAATACAGCCTTTCCGGTCTGGAATTTATTGCCGGCATCCCTGCCTCCCTGGGCGGAATGCTCACCATGAACTTCGGCTGCTGGGGAAACAGCATCAGCCAATATGTCAGCAACGTCCTTGTTGTTCAAAACAATGGCAAACAAAAATGGCTAAATGTCGACGAATGCTGTTTTGGATACCGAAAAAGTATCTTCCAGCAAGAAAAATGGATTATTGCCGGAGCAAAAATCAACCTAAGCCCGTCAAATACAGAAAATATTAAAAATAACATTTCATCATTTGTCTCCAAAAGACTTGTAAACCAGCCTTTAAAGGCTAAGACTATTGGCTGCCTTTTTAAAAATCCCGCAGATATTCCGGCAGGGCAGGTCTTAGAAGAATTAGGCTTTAAAGGTTATACTTATAAGAACCTTAAAATTTCTGAAAAACATGCCAACTTTCTTGTTAATTTAGGAAACACTGAATTTGAAGACATCCTCACCTTCATTAGCCTAATCCAAGAAAAAGCATATAAAACAAAAGGCATTAAACTGGAATTAGAAGCACAGGTAATCAAATGATCAAAAAACTACAAAACAAATTAATAGGTGTTATTGCCGGCGGCCTCTCTGCTGAAAGAGAAGTGTCTCTCAGATCAGGAAAAAAGGTCCATCAAGCTCTAAGGGAATTAGGATATAAAACAAAATTTATTGACCCTGCCTTTGATAGCATCGAAAACTCTAGTATAGACATCGCCTTTATTGCCTTGCATGGCTGGTTTGGTGAAGACGGCAATGCTCAATCTATTCTAAAAAGCTTTAATATCCCTCATACCGGTTCTGGGGTACACGCCTCAATTTTAGGCATGAACAAGCTGTTAACTAAAAAACTTCTCCTGAAAAATTCTATTCCAACTCCTGAATTCCAAATGATAAACAAGTTTACTGATAAAATAAATTTAACAGTCCCCTTTCCTTGTATTATAAAACCAATAGACCAAGGCTCTAGTGTTGATGTTGCGATCATTAATTCCATTGATGAGTTTAATAAAGCTGCACCAGCGTTTTTTGCTAAATATACAACCGGCATATTAGAAAGATATATCCCTGGCAAAGAAATAACAGTTGGCCTTTTGGAAATCAACAAAAAAACCATCGCTTTACCTGTTCTGGAACTACGCCCGAAAAATAAATTCTACGACTATGAAGCCAAGTATACAAAAGGATTAACAGAATTTATCCTGCCCGCAACCATAAATGAAGAAGAAACAATCCTCAGCCAAAAATATGCCATAAAAGCACATCAAAGCTTAGGGTGCAGAGGATTCTCCCGGGTAGATATGATCATTGACGCTGTGTTTGGCCCCAAAGTCTTAGAGGTAAACACCATCCCCGGAATGACAGAGCTGTCAGATTTACCTGCCCAAGCCAGTGCATACGGTCTATCCTACAACCAACTTGTAGAAACTATTTTATGCAGCGTTCTTGATAAATGAGTTTTATGAAAAAAAGTCTCTTTTTATTCTCTTTTCTGCTGCTTTGTATTATTGGTTCTGCTTTTTTGTTTTTTCATTCTAAATTCAACATTTCTCAAATTGAAGTTAAAAATAATAATTTTATTCAGAAAAAAGCTTTGGATAAAATATGCTCTGATTACTACACCAAAAACATCTTTAAAACATTATTAACCCAATCTCTCTCAAAAAAACTTCTTTCAAGCTTTCCCTATTTGGCGTCTTTGAAACTAAAGATTATTCTGCCTGATAGCATAATAATTTTTTTAAAAGAAAAAGAGCCTTTCTGTACGATTGTTTCTCCGGAGAAAAACCTGCTTATCTCCAAAGACGGCACTATCTTAAATAAAGAAACCAAAGATTATACCCTTCCCAATCTAGATGACATATTAATTGTTCATGGTATCAATGAAAATCTGCTTACAAAAACAACTATTCCTTTCGAGCTGCAGCAAAAAATCAAAATAATCTCAAACGCCCTTAACAAAACCTTTCCGAACAATACCTTTAATATTGAATTTACTAAACTGGACCTTAACGACATTCAAAACGGATATGATAAAATTATCCTGTTCAGTAACGATATTCTTCCAATAAAGATTGGTAATTTAGAAAATTTAAATGCTAAAATAAAACAGTTAAAAGATTTTTTAAAATCATATGATTTTAATAACGGAAAAAATATAAGCTATCTTGACTTAAGAGTAAATAACAGAGTAATAGTTAAATATGAAAAATGATAATCTAATTATTGGCCTGGATATTGGTTCTTCAAAAATCCGCACAGTTATCTGTGAAATTAATTCTGTCGGAGAAATAAATCTAAGAAAGATGGGCTCCAGTGTCTCTACCGGTATAACAAAAGGGCTTATCAATGATCCCAACCAGTTATCTAAAGCCATTGAACGCTCTATCAGCAGGGCCAATTGCAACTTGAGCTCCAAGCCCTCGTCTATCATAACCAACATCCCCCTGCATAAAACCAAGTCCATTCAAAACATGGGTTTTGTCCTGTCCAAAGAACAAAGCGGCCAGATCAGTGAATATGAAAAAATAGAATGTATACGGCGTTCGAAAAACATTATTAAATCACCAGACCAAAGGGTCCTGCATGTGGTCCCTCTATTTTTTAAAATAGACGGTAACCAAATCCATAATCCCATAGGAGCTTTTGGTAATAATCTGGAAGTTCAAACCCATATTATACTCGGGAACACAGAGAACATTTCTAACCTAAACTACGCCATAAAAGAACTTCAATTTCATATTTGCGGTATTGTTTATGATATTTTGGCTAACGCTCAAGTTTCTTTAACAGAAGATGAACGAAAGAAGGGCGCTATATTAATAGATATGGGAAGCAGGTTTACCAAAGTCGGCATTTTTTATAATAACCTCCTTTATAACTCCTTTGTAATCCCGATCGCAGGAGAAACAATTACCTCTGATATTGCTTATTGCTTAAAAGCTTCTATCCCGGAAGCGGAACGCATAAAAATCCTGCATGGAAAAAACAACGAAACAGCTGAAGTTGCTGACAAATTTATTATCAGCACAAAAGATAACACCCGTCAGGAAATAGAGAAAAAATTTCTCTGCCGGATCATTGATGCCCGTATACAAGAACTATTCAATATCATCAAAGAAAAAATTGACCTGCCTAACAAAGCTGACTACCAAGTTGTCTTAACCGGAGGGACAGCAGCCCTTTCCAGCACAGAAAAAATCTGCGGTAGTATTTTCAACCATCCGATAAGAACCGGCTTGCCTGAAAGCATAAAAAGCAGCATCCCTAACCAGGAATACAGTTCTGCGATCGGCCTGGTGATTTACGGATTAAAAACAGGGGCCATCGCATTTCCTCCTCCGAAAAAAAAGTCCTTTCTTCACAAAATGTTTAATAAATTAATAAAAATATTTTAGTCTTTTTCCTTCCTAAAAAAGTTATTTTTATGTTTAACAAAAACAAAAGATGGGTATTTATCTAGTGCAAGGCTGTAAATCATGTTGTAAATCGTAAAAAACCGGAGGAAAAATATGCCAAAATTTATTAATAAAATCATAACCGCAATTAGTATTATTCTCTTTGCCGCCTTACTCTTGTAATGTACAGCAAAAAACATGCAGGAGGAGATAATGGATATCCAAGAACAACATACAGAACCTCAACTCTAAATGGGCCTCTTCAAACAACTTCATCTGACCTATGAGTGTTACAGAATAAAACTCATATCCTTTTTAATCTGCTGCACAAGCTCCTCTTGATTGGCAAAACGAATCTCATGTCTTATCTTTGTTTCTAAAAAAACATTTAAATGATTGCGATAAATATTCCCGCTAAAATTATGGATATGCACTTCCACCCCTACTTCTCTCTTTCCAAAAGTAGGCTTGCGGCCAACATATATCAACGCCCTGTATTCGCTGTTTTGCAATAACGCTGTTCCTTTATAAACCCCAGCCTGAGGTATCAGTTTAAAGGAAGGAACTTTTAAGTTAGATGTCGGAAAACCCATATCCCTTGCTCTGCCTTCTCCTCTAATTACTTTTCCGGTTATCAGGTAAGAATGGCCCAAAAATTTAAGGGCAGTTGAAAACTCGTCTTTATGCAGCAAGTCTCTTATATAAGAACTCTTTACCGGAATATTATCAATGCTGTTCTCAGGAACAATATATACTTTTATACCTCGATCGTTAGCCCAGCTTTTAAGAAGATCCTGGCAGCCCTCTGCTTTATACCCAAACCTATAATCACTGCCAATAACAATTTCTTCTGGTTGTAAACGTTTATAAACTATCTCTTCTAAAAAGGTAATTGCCGACATATTAGATAGTTTTTCCGTAAAATGCAGCACAACCAAATTATCAAAATAATATCGCTGCTCCCGCAAAGTTGTTAGCATTTTCAATCCCTTATCCTTCCCCAAAAACCAGTCTGGGTGCGGAAAAAAAGTCAGAAGAGTATCACAGCGTTCGGCAATTGTCTGGTGTGCTTTATGTATACCATCAAAGACACCAAGACCCAAAGTCCTGATCTTTCTATTCTTTTTAAAGCCAAAAATCCTAATCACTAAATACTCCTGCCTTAATAGATTCTATGCCCAGATCATCATAATCAATAGCTGAGCTAATGCTATATTCCCCTATTTTAAGCCTGACTAGGTCTTTAGTATATGCAACTGTACCTAATCTAGTCGCTAGATCCCTAACCATGCTCCTAATATACGTGCCTTTACTACAGATCAGCTTAAAGGAAATAAAGGGCAGAGAAAATAGGCTGACCTTAATGTTATCAATATCATAAATCGTAATGCTAACTGGTTTCAACTCTACTTCTTTTCCTTGTCTAGCTAAACTATATGCACGCTTCCCATTAATATTTTTTGCCGAAAACTGCGGTGGAACTTGGGCTTGCTCTCCTTTAAAGCTATCTAACACCCTGGTAACGTCTTCAACAGAATACGGATTGTCGCTTTGGAGATTAGGATTAAAGTTTATGACTCTGCCATAAGAATCCAAAGTATCTGTCTCAACACCTAATACCATTTTAACTTCATACACTTTTTTCATAGCTTGAAATTGAGCAAGCCCAAGTTCCACCGCAGTTTTCGGCAAAAAATATTAATGGGAAGCGTGCATATAGTTTAGCTAGACAAGGAAAAGAAGTAGAGTTGAAACCAGTTAGCATTACGATTTATGATATTGATAACATTAAGGTCAGCCTATTTTCTCTGCCCTTTATTTCCTTTAAGCTGATCTGTAGTAAAGGCACGTATATTAGGAGCATGGTTAGGGATCTAGCGACTAGATTAGGTACAGTTGCATATACTAAAGACCTAGTCAGGCTTAAAATAGGGGAATATAGCATTAGCTCAGCTATTGATTATGATGATCTGGGCATAGAATCTATTAAGGCAGGAGTATTTAGTGATTAGGATTTTTGGCTTTAAAAAGAATAGAAAGATCAGGACTTTGGGTCTTGGTGTCTTTGATGGTATACATAAAGCACACCAGACAATTGCCGAACGCTGTGATACTCTTCTGACTTTTTTTCCGCACCCAGACTGGTTTTTGGGGAAGGATAAGGGATTGAAAATGCTAACAACTTTGCGGGAGCAGCGATATTATTTTGATAATTTGGTTGTGCTGCATTTTACGGAAAAACTATCTAATATGTCGGCAATTACCTTTTTAGAAGAGATAGTTTATAAACGGTTACAACCAGAAGAAATTGTTATTGGCAGTGATTATAGGTTTGGGTATAAAGCAGAGGGCTGCCAGGATCTTCTTAAAAGCTGGGCTAACGATCGAGGTATAAAAGTATATATTGTTCCTGAGAACAGCATTGATAATATTCCGGTAAAGAGTTCTTATATAAGAGACTTGCTGCATAAAGACGAGTTTTCAACTGCCCTTAAATTTTTGGGCCATTCTTACCTGATAACCGGAAAAGTAATTAGAGGAGAAGGCAGAGCAAGGGATATGGGTTTTCCGACATCTAACTTAAAAGTTCCTTCCTTTAAACTGATACCTCAGGCTGGGGTTTATAAAGGAACAGCGTTATTGCAAAACAGCGAATACAGGGCGTTGATATATGTTGGCCGCAAGCCTACTTTTGGAAAGAGAGAAGTAGGGGTGGAAGTGCATATCCATAATTTTAGCGGGAATATTTATCGCAATCATTTAAATGTTTTTTTAGAAACAAAGATAAGACATGAGATTCGTTTTGCCAATCAAGAGGAGCTTGTGCAGCAGATTAAAAAGGATATGAGTTTTATTCTGTAACACTCATAGGTCAGATGAAGTTGTTTGAAGAGGCCCATTTAGAGTTGAGGTTCTGTATGTTGTTCTTGGATATCCATTATCTCCTCCTGCATGTTTTTTGCTGTACATTACAAGAGTAAGGCGGCAAAGAGAATAATACTAATTGCGGTTATGATTTTATTAATAAATTTTGGCATATTTTTCCTCCGGTTTTTTACGATTTACAACATGATTTACAGCCTTGCACTAGATAAATACCCATCTTTTGTTTTTGTTAAACATAAAAATAACTTTTTTAGGAAGGAAAAAGACTAAAATATTTTTATTAATTTATTAAACATTTTGTGAAGAAAGGACTTTTTTTTCGGAGGAGGAAATGCGATGGCCCCTGTTTTTAATCCGTAAATCACCAGGCCGATCGCAGAACTGTATTCCTGGTTAGGGATGCTGCTTTTTATGCTTTCAGGCAAGCCGGTTCTTATCGGATGGTTGAAAATACTACCGCAGATTTTTTCTGTGCTGGAAAGGGCTGCTGTCCCTCCGGTTAAGACAACTTGGTAGTCAGCTTTGTTAGGCAGGTCAATTTTTTCTTTGATGATATTGAATAGTTCTTGTATACGGGCATCAATGATCCGGCAGAGAAATTTTTTCTCTATTTCCTGACGGGTGTTATCTTTTGTGCTGATAATAAATTTGTCAGCAACTTCAGCTGTTTCGTTGTTTTTTCCATGCAGGATTTTTATGCGTTCCGCTTCCGGGATAGAAGCTTTTAAGCAATAAGCAATATCAGAGGTAATTGTTTCTCCTGCGATCGGGATTACAAAGGAGTTATAAAGGAGGTTATTATAAAAAATGCCGACTTTGGTAAACCTGCTTCCCATATCTATTAATATAGCGCCCTTCTTTCGTTCATCTTCTGTTAAAGAAACTTGAGCGTTAGCCAAAATATCATAAACAATACCGCAAATATGAAATTGAAGTTCTTTTATGGCGTAGTTTAGGTTAGAAATGTTCTCTGTGTTCCCGAGTATAATATGGGTTTGAACTTCCAGATTATTACCAAAAGCTCCTATGGGATTATGGATTTGGTTACCGTCTATTTTAAAAAATAGAGGGACCACATGCAGGACCCTTTGGTCTGGTGATTTAATAATGTTTTTCGAACGCCGTATACATTCTATTTTTTCATATTCACTGATCTGGCCGCTTTGTTCTTTGGACAGGACAAAACCCATGTTTTGAATGGACTTGGTTTTATGCAGGGGGATGTTGGTTATGATAGACGAGGGCTTGGAGCTCAAGTTGCAATTGGCCCTGCTGATAGAGCGTTCAATGGCTTTAGATAACTGGTTGGGATCATTGATAAGCCCTTTTGTTATACCGGTAGAGACACTGGAGCCCATCTTTCTTAGATTTATTTCTCCGACAGAATTAATTTCACAGATAACTGTGCGGATTTTTGAAGAACCAATATCCAGGCCAATAATTAGATTATCATTTTTCATATTTAACTATTACTCTGTTATTTACTCTTAAGTCAAGATAGCTTATATTTTTTCCGTTATTAAAATCATATGATTTTAAAAAATCTTTTAACTGTTTTATTTTAGCATTTAAATTTTCTAAATTACCAATCTTTATTGGAAGAATATCGTTACTGAACAGGATAATTTTATCATATCCGTTTTGAATGTCGTTAAGGTCCAGTTTAGTAAATTCAATATTAAAGGTATTGTTCGGAAAGGTTTTGTTAAGGGCGTTTGAGATTATTTTGATTTTTTGCTGCAGCTCGAAAGGAATAGTTGTTTTTGTAAGCAGATTTTCATTGATACCATGAACAATTAATATGTCATCTAGATTGGGAAGGGTATAATCTTTGGTTTCTTTATTTAAGATAGTGCCGTCTTTGGAGATAAGCAGGTTTTTCTCCGGAGAAACAATCGTACAGAAAGGCTCTTTTTCTTTTAAAAAAATTATTATGCTATCAGGCAGAATAATCTTTAGTTTCAAAGACGCCAAATAGGGAAAGCTTGAAAGAAGTTTTTTTGAGAGAGATTGGGTTAATAATGTTTTAAAGATGTTTTTGGTGTAGTAATCAGAGCATATTTTATCCAAAGCTTTTTTCTGAATAAAATTATTATTTTTAACTTCAATTTGAGAAATGTTGAATTTAGAATGAAAAAACAAAAAAGCAGAACCAATAATACAAAGCAGCAGAAAAGAGAATAAAAAGAGACTTTTTTTCATAAAACTCATTTATCAAGAACGCTGCATAAAATAGTTTCTACAAGTTGGTTGTAGGATAGACCGTATGCACTGGCTTGGGCAGGTAAATCTGACAGCTCTGTCATTCCGGGGATGGTGTTTACCTCTAAGACTTTGGGGCCAAACACAGCGTCAATGATCATATCTACCCGGGAGAATCCTCTGCACCCTAAGCTTTGATGTGCTTTTATGGCATATTTTTGGCTGAGGATTGTTTCTTCTTCATTTATGGTTGCGGGCAGGATAAATTCTGTTAATCCTTTTGTATACTTGGCTTCATAGTCGTAGAATTTATTTTTCGGGCGTAGTTCCAGAACAGGTAAAGCGATGGTTTTTTTGTTGATTTCCAAAAGGCCAACTGTTATTTCTTTGCCAGGGATATATCTTTCTAATATGCCGGTTGTATATTTAGCAAAAAACGCTGGTGCAGCTTTATTAAACTCATCAATGGAATTAATGATCGCAACATCAACACTAGAGCCTTGGTCTATTGGTTTTATAATACAAGGAAAGGGGACTGTTAAATTTATTTTATCAGTAAACTTGTTTATCATTTGGAATTCAGGAGTTGGAATAGAATTTTTCAGGAGAAGTTTTTTAGTTAACAGCTTGTTCATGCCTAAAATTGAGGCGTGTACCCCAGAACCGGTATGAGGGATATTAAAGCTTTTTAGAATAGATTGAGCATTGCCGTCTTCACCAAACCAGCCATGCAAGGCAATAAAGGCGATGTCTATACTAGAGTTTTCGATGCTATCAAAGGCAGGGTCAATAAATTTTGTTTTATATCCTAATTCCCTTAGAGCTTGATGGACCTTTTTTCCTGATCTGAGAGACACTTCTCTTTCAGCAGAGAGGCCGCCGGCAATAACACCTATTAATTTGTTTTGTAGTTTTTTGATCATTTGATTACCTGTGCTTCTAATTCCAGTTTAATGCCTTTTGTTTTATATGCTTTTTCTTGGATTAGGCTAATGAAGGTGAGGATGTCTTCAAATTCAGTGTTTCCTAAATTAACAAGAAAGTTGGCATGTTTTTCAGAAATTTTAAGGTTCTTATAAGTATAACCTTTAAAGCCTAATTCTTCTAAGACCTGCCCTGCCGGAATATCTGCGGGATTTTTAAAAAGGCAGCCAATAGTCTTAGCCTTTAAAGGCTGGTTTACAAGTCTTTTGGAGACAAATGATGAAATGTTATTTTTAATATTTTCTGTATTTGACGGGCTTAGGTTGATTTTTGCTCCGGCAATAATCCATTTTTCTTGCTGGAAGATACTTTTTCGGTATCCAAAACAGCATTCGTCGACATTTAGCCATTTTTGTTTGCCATTGTTTTGAACAACAAGGACGTTGCTGACATATTGGCTGATGCTGTTTCCCCAGCAGCCGAAGTTCATGGTGAGCATTCCGCCCAGGGAGGCAGGGATGCCGGCAATAAATTCCAGACCGGAAAGGCTGTATTTTTGCATTATTTCAAGAAGATCTGAACAAGTTGTGCCTGCACTTATGGTAATAGCTCTGTTCTTTATGGAGTATGGGAAAATGTCTGGGCTGATCTTTACAAAAGTTTTTATTTTGGTTTGTGGATTAATCAATAGTTTTGATCCATTTCCCAGAACGAAGAAAGGTTTGTGGTTGCTTCTTTGGAACAAAGAAATTTCTCCCAGGTCTTCAAAAACGAGCAATTTTTTTAGCGTACCGTTATTTTTGAACGTAGATATTTGAGATATAGGAATATCATGTTTTGATAAAATATTTAATCTCCTTATTAAGGGGCTGTTGCTTTGCTTTTTAGGCGGGCAATTAGTTCTTTTGCTATATAATTAATGTTTCCAGCGCCCATGGTTATGACTAGGTCATTTTCTTTTAAGAGCGGTATCAAATAATTGGCGATATCACTTTTTTTCTCAATAAATTTTGACTTTAGTTTCTTTTCTTTTTCTATTTTATCAGCAATTAACTTGCCGGATATGCCAGCTATCTTTTTTTCACTGGCAGCATAAATTTCAGTTATAATCGTGATATCAGAAGAATTAAAGGCATGGGGGAAATTGTCCAGCTGATCTAAGGTGCGGGTATATCTGTGAGGTTGAAAGATGCAGACTATTCGTTTTTCCGGAAAGCTTTGTTTAATCGCATCCAGGGTGACTTTTATTTCAGTTGGATGATGGGCATAATCATCATAAAGCACAATGTTATTAATTTGAGCGATTTGCTGGAAGCGGCGGTTAGTGCCGGAAAAGTTAAAAAGTGCTTTTTTAACAAGGTCCAGGGGTAGGTTTTCCTGCAATCCTAATGATATGGCGGCCAAAGCATTGTAGATGTTATGCCGGCCGAAAACCTTGAGGTGAATTTCGCCTTGGTTTTTTTCATCAATGAAAAGCTGGAAACTCGAGCCTTCAGAGGAAAAACTGATGTTTTTAGCCATTACTTGAGATGGATTTTCTATGGAATAGCTAAATAGATTTTCTTTTGGGATTTTTGAGGTTAGATTCACCAGGTGTTTGTCGTCTTGATTAATAATTAAGTAGCCATTTACGTCCAGAATTTTTTGAATGAATTTTGTAAAATGGTCCAAAAGGTCTTTGAAATTTTTATAATAGTCCATATGTTCAGATTCGATGTTGGTTAATAGTCCCACATTGGGATGTAAGCATAAAAATGAGCCGTCGCTTTCATCTGCTTCGGTTAAGAAATAAGGGCCTGTACCATAAGCCGCGTTCCCGCCGTAATCTTGTAGTTCTGCTCCAATTACATAGGTAGAGTTTTTTTTGCAGGTTTCCAATATCCGGGCTACCATTGCTGTGGTTGTTGATTTGCCATGGGTGCCGGCAACGGCGATTTTTTTCTTGTGATCGCGCATAATAATATCCAGCATTTCAGCACGTCTTAGAATGGTTTTTGCTTGGCTGGCAGCTATATATTCCGGATTGTCTTTTTGTATGGCGGTGGAGACAACCACTATATCGGCTTCCCGCAAGTTCGAGGATTTGTGTCCGTAAAATATTTTTGCCCCGGCTTCTTTCAGGGTAATGGTGTTAAGGCTTTCTTTGAGGTCAGAGCCGGTGACCTTATATCCCTGTTTTAAGCATATTTTAGCTAGGGGCGACATTCCGGAGCCGCCGATGCCTATGAAATGAAGGGTTTTGCTGGTGTTGATTTCCATAACCATAGATTATAGCATGTTTGGAAAATTGATATTAAGATTGTTTGTAGTATTCCTTCAGTCTTTTGAAGCGCTATGTGCCTCACAGACGGGAAATGGTTTTTAGGTTTATTTTATTTAGCATTATGCTTTCTTGAAAAATAGGATTCTTTTATCTTTTAAATACAAGTATACAGGGTTATTGTGTAT
>JBHPDY010000038.1:0-13864 GCA_042577605.1 Candidatus Margulisiibacteriota bacterium | reverse complement strand
TTCAAATCCAAACATTCAAAACCTGCGCAAAATTTTATGAATTAGAGGATATTTCGGATAAACAAGCCCAGCTGATGAAGAATATTATTAAGAACTTCAACACATCCGAAGCAAATATCCTTAAGGTTGTATCCAAATTCCTTGACCAGGCCCTGCAAATTGAAGTTAAAGCAAACCTTACGCTTACACTGGAAGAAATCAAATCATTTCAAGTTAAAATTAAAAAACTTCAATATTTAGAGCAGTTCACCAGTCCTTTAATGAAACTATTATGCGGGAAAAAAGAAAACATTAACAAATTATTGGAAAGTACTAAAACAGCCATCCGGGAAAAGACGCTTAAAAAATGCAAAAAAGTCCAAGAGTATTTAGCCCAAAACACAAAACAGGCAAAGAAACTCACCTCTGAAATAGCCAAAATTAAACTGCCGGAAGATGAAAAATCTTATCAAAGGCTCGTAGAAATAGAAAAAGAACTGGTATCTTATGAAGGAGCAGTGCAGTTAGTATTAGACAAAGAATCCGAGCTGCAAAAGGCCTATGTTCAAGCTAAAGTTCAAATTGAAATTCTTAAAATAAAGTGGGAAATATATAATTTTAATAACAGTGACCTGAATAAATACCAAAGAAATATTGAAGATGAAATAAACTCTTTAAAAAAGAAAAACCTATCAGATGTCCAAATATCTGAGATAAATACAATTGCCCAGAATCTGGCCAGTATTTCTAAGTTTTTAGGGAAAGGTTCAAAGTTTTACTCATTGATATCAGTTGAAAATAAGATGGCGCTCAACCAGTTATATGCTAGGGGAGCATTAAGTAATAAAAACATTGAATCAAAAGGTCTTTTGAACAGGGTAGGGGATATCTTTAGTGTTATGGGCAAAAGCAAAAATATTCGGGAAGTTGAGGCCGGAATAAACAAACTCATTGCAGGGATGACTAAGGGCGACTATAAAATCATATTCGGTGAAATAGTAAGCTTTGAATTTGATGCAAATGTAAAAGTAAAGTCAGAACCAACTTACCTTCACGCCATATTTAGACAGCTTCTGGATTTAGCCGAAGATAAAAAACAGAGGGAAATCAACCAGATTAGATGGTCTTTAGCTGTAGCTAAAATGATGTTTAGGAGGCACTGGAATGTAAAAGTTGGTTCTATGCAGGATTGGAGGTTTGACAGGAATACAATTCAGATAATAATGGAGCATAAAAAATCCCAGGGAAAATCAACCACTTGGGACTTGTTATTAGCCCATGCAGTTATCCTTCAAAAGCATTTGGATGAAATTATTCCGCCTAAAACAAAAGGGAAAGAATTATCTCTGGAAGAATTGTTGAAACTGTGCAAGCTGGAAAAAGCCCCAGAGATCATCATTAAGCGCGTTACCCAGAAATATGCAGGTACAAAAGATTATAAGAAATCCATAGACTATATAATAAAATCTTCCAAAACATTAAGTAAAGAAGTTAGGCTGCTTAAAAAATTTACTGATGGGCTGGATAAGAGCCCAATCTCATTAGCAAAAGAATTCCAGGAAAAAGTTCTGCTAAAAGCCGGAATAAATATTAAGGACTATGAGCTAGAAGAATTATCTGATATTCCGATCAAATATCTCTGGTCATGTGATGTTCTGCAAAAAATAGATGGAAAAGATGAGAAGAAAGTAAAAAAAAGACAAGAGCATATTGACTCATTCAACCGTATAAATAAGCACAGTAAAATCCACCAAAGAGAACTTGAGGTGCTGGAAAAACTTCAAGAAGAATCAAAAAATATTGATAAAGAGATAAAGAAAATTGAGCACAGGCAAATCAAAATAAAACAGGACATAAAGAGAGAGTTTAAAACCGGTTCCAAGGGGCAAAGCTCTAACCAGGTACTTACTAAAGTATATGACCAGGTTTATTTGAGCCGCGATGGCGTCCAATCTTCTGAGGCAAATTTAAAATCAGATCAAAAAGTCGTTAGTTTAAAAGATAATCTGGTCAATATTAAATCGAAAAATGCTTTTTACGAATTATTGAACTCTCAAATAGAGCTGGCTAAGGAGGGTTTTTCCGGCCATCCTAAAACCGGGCTCAGGCTAATGGCTGTAGATAAAGATGGAAATGAACTGGTACGCAAAAAAGACGGCAATTATTACAAAGGGGATGAAAAAATACCAAATAAGAAAATATATATCGGGCTGGTAGAAGTAGAGCCTGTTAAATATATCGGAAAAAAAGGTAAGTTCATTGGCTTTGTAGATAAGTCGGATCCTTTATTAAAGTCATATTGGATGTTCCTAGACCACATGCTGGGTACATTTTCAATTTCTACAATCCCTGATTTAGATGAAAAATCCGCAGATGAGATTAATAAAATCCTGGTCAAGGAAAAAGTCATATCCAAAGAAGGCGAGGTTTTAAAAAAGCTCTCCAAAAGCATCAAACTGCCTTGTCCGGCAATAGCTAGGGCATTTATAAGTGACATGCTTGAAGGCGGTTTAAATGGTACGTTTCCTGCTCCGCTTTTGATTTCAGAGGGATTAATAGATCCCAAAGAAGCTATTTCAATTTATAAAGTATTAAAAAAAGCTAAAGTTATTCAAAACGGGAAAGTTAGGGACTGGGTCCTGAAAGAAGATTTTAACCTTGATAAAGTTCTGGAATTTAAAGCTTTTTCACAAGATAAGAAAGCCCATATTATACAAATCCTGAAGCTTTCACGTTTAGGTAATGCTCAAGTTTGGAAGAAAAAAACCAAAGGCTATTCCCATAAGAAGCATCAGACAATCCCGCTCAGCCGGAAAAAAACCGGAATCATTGACCTTAGAAAATCACAGGAAACAGAGCTTTCGAGAAAAATTGGTTCTTTAAAAGATCTGGATGAGTGGAAAAAAGCCTTAAAAAAAGAACAATCAACAACTTTAAAGAAAAAAATAAATAAAAAGAAAGCCCAAGTTTCAGCTAATAATACTGTTATGAAGAACAGTTATTTACATTTGAAAAAAAATATCAGGGGACTTACTTTAAGTGTTCGCTTAGCAATAATTCGTTCATATCAAAAAAGCGGCCTGTCTGAACAAGAATTTACCAAAGCCCTTAAAGCTGGTGATAAATTAGATGAAATTAATGAGCATTTAAATCAGCTTGGAGTAAACAGGGATTCATTTGTGAAATTAGGTATAAAAGGCAAAGATCCGATAGTGGGGATCATTTATGCCCAGATTGCCGTTTTTAATGGCTCAAAGACATTGTCTGAATGGATAACCTCGATCAAGTTGGACAAAAAAGACGAAAAAATACGCCAGAGAAGAATTAAGGAAAGGCGTAAATGGGATATGAAGCATGGCCTTACTAGTGAATCAGAAATAGTTGAAAGGTTAAGCAATAACCTGAACAAAATGAAGACAGGAGCTTCATTTGACATAAAAGTTGAACATATAATTAGCGGAAAAATCCCAAAATGGGTAAATATAGTAAAAGATTCAGTTGGCAGGCCAGAGGTTGATGTCAACGTAAGGGTGGAAGGCCGGAAAGAATCTGTATTTAAAGTTCAAATGGAAAAAGATGGTAAGGTCGGGCTATACATAACAAACGCCTTGGCAGCAAAATTTGGGCTTTTAACACGCTTTTTCAAATGTTTTCATTTATATGGCGATATAGGCGGAAAAAAAGCCTGGGGGTACAAGTTAGGATTTAGTTCAATTGAAGAGGCCTCTGCCTGGATTGCAGGTTTCATGAAAGGTAAAACTGGTTTAACGCCTTTAATAGACAAATTTGACACAATTTACCGTTTTGGAAAAAAAGAAATCAACCTCACTGGCGAAGCCAAGCTTTATGTTGAGTTCCCTTTTGACGACTTTATACCGAAGTTTGGCCAGGATGCTGAACCGTCCATTGGCTTAGGTCTTAGAGGAAAGTTCATGGCCACTTTTTTTAAAGAAAATGAAAACAATGTATGGGAATCCATGTACAAAAGAGGGGCCAACTTTGATGCAGAACTAGGGATTCAGATCAATATTATTAATGCGCTTCTAGTAACAGCTTTTGAATACATTGCAGATTCAGGGATCATAAAAGGCTTTGCTTTTTATGACATTATAAAACAGGTTCTCAACATTGATTTAAATACCTTTATTGATAATTTTGAACTTTACGCCATAGACGACCTCATCGGCGGTAAATTTGCCTTTAAGGTCAATGGATTTACAGATAAAAGTTTTTCAACCGAAGGACAGTTCTTTAGCGAAGTTATCTCAAATAGCGGCATTAAATTAGATTTTGGATTATTGGGGAATTGGGTGATTAATAGGATAGGCGAATTGGCAGGAAAGACCAGCAAAGACCATAAATTCGGAGTTCCTCATATCAATTTTGCTTTAACCATGAAAAATGCAGGCATAAAACTAGCGGATATTCAAAAAGCAGATCCTAAAACATATGATAAAATAAAAAAAATGTTGAACGAATCTAAGGTAGATGATGTGTTTTCCATTAATAAATCCCTTCCTCCGGAAACAATATTTGAAATAGCGCAATACATGGATAAGTCCAGCTCAAAATACAATCCAAAAAAGGCAAAGAAAATGCTTTCCAACAGCAAATTGTATACCAAATTAATGATTGAACGGAAAAGAAGGGTGCTTTCCAGTCCTAACTTAAAAGAAAAAATGGCTTCTTGGCTTAATGACAAGACAGAAAACTACTTTGCTGAGGATGTTACTATCTTTTTACTTGGAACCCTAGGCCGTGGAGTGTTGGGAACAGGCTATGAGAAAACCAGGAATATAGGAAAAGATCAGGTCGAACAGATCCTTCTACCTAATTTAAAGGTTAGCACATCTTAATGTTAAAAAAGTCTCTCAATAATTTTTGTCTCATATCTCTTGGATGCCCGAAAAACCTTGTAGATTCTGAAAATGTGGTAAAGAACCTGATCGAACAGGGATTTAATCTTGTTCAAGAAAATACTTCTGAATCTATTGCCCTGGTTAATACTTGCGCCTTTATCAAACCAGCAGTTCAAGAAACCAAAGATGTAATCGGAAGTTTAATAGAACGAAAGAATAAATCGGAATTAAGCCATATTGTTGTTATGGGCTGTTTTCCTAGCCGTTTTAGTGTAGAAACTCTTGAAAAGGAATTTCCCCAAATTGATTTGTTTTGTCCAATAAAGAAAAAGCATGAAATCCCGAAACTATTAAAAGCCCTCATTAGGAAAAAAAAGAATAAGAAACCAGTTTTTCCTTCAGCAAATCAAAGCATAAATAGTTTGACGCCTTTTTATTATTCTTATATTAAGATATCCGAAGGATGTCAGAACTATTGCAGCTACTGCACTATACCAGGTATCAGAGGTAGCTATAAAAGCAGACCAATTGCTGAAGTCTGTCGGGAAATCGAACAAAAAGTCGCTTATGGTCTTAAAGAAGTAATTTTAGTTGCTGAAGATACTACAGACTGGGGAACAGATATTTACGGAAAGCCTTCATTAGCGGAACTATTAAAATCAATAACTAGTATCAAGGGATTAGAATGGGTGCGCATTATGTATGCCTATCCCTCTAAAATAAGCAATGAATTAATTAAGGTGATCGCTAATGAGGAAAAAATCTGTAAATACCTGGATATGCCGGTTCAGCATATAAACAGCAGTATTCTCAAAACTATGAACCGGTCATATTCAAAACAAGAACTAATAAATATCTGCCAAGAACTCAGGAAGAATATCCCTAATATTGCTTTAAGGACCTCATTGATTATCGGATTTCCAGGTGAAACAGAAAAAGAGTTTAAAGAATTACGAGAATTTATTAGAGAATATCCATTTGATAAATTAGGCTGTTTTGCTTATTCACCGGAAAAGGAGACCAGAGCTTATAGTTTATCAAATAGAGTTAATAGATCTGTTGTTTCAAAAAGAATTGATATCTTAATGAAAGACCAGCTTCAGCGAGTTATCCGGAAAAATAAAAAATCTGTTGGACAAAATATAAGGATCCTTTATGAAGGACAGGGCAGGGCACGAACTTATCAGGAAGCGCCGGACATAGATAATATAATTCAGGTGCCAGACCATGAAGGTCTTATTCCAGGAAATCTATATTTGGCAAAAATAATTGGTTACCAAGAATATGATTTAGTTGCTATCATACTAGGTAATGAAGAACAGCCAAAAAAATAAAAATACACTTTTCAAAATAGCGCTTAATATCGGGAATGATCTAAATATACATCAATTATTATCTAAAAGCATTAAAGTATTCGTAAAGGAATTAAAATGTTCCGGCGGCTTATTCATCTTAGATGAAGCAAGCGGCTTGTCATCCTTAGATAATGGTCAAGCATATTATTTCCCCAGAGAGATGATTAGTAATCAGGCATATAAACGCGCAACACAAGTATTTAATGCATTAAAAGGCGATCTTCTCCAACCTTACCAAAGAATGCCTATAGAAAAGAAAGATGCGACAAGCAATTATTATTATTACCAGGTAAGAGGATTTGGATTTTTATGTTTAGTAAAAGAGAATGAAGGATTTACCAAATCCTTTCAAAGGTCTTTAATTCCTTTAGTCAATAAATTAGCTCAATCCGTAAAAATATCATTAGCAAATGAGAAAATAAAAGAAAAATATCAAAAATACAAATTTATTACTGAAAACTCTCCTAATGCAATTTTCATTTTAGATAATCAATATCGTTTTCTATATGCGAACAAGAAGTTTTTCTCGCTATTAGGAAGTCCTTCACTACCTAATGCAGAAAATGATTTTCGACAATTCCTAAATAAAAAAGACCGGGATTGGATTACAAACAGGTATCGACTCCGGCAGCAGGGTTGTAAAGTTCCTTCAACATATATGATAGATGTAACAAATCAAAAAAACGAAAAAAAATACCTGGAAGTAAACGCCGCCATCTTAAAACCAAGCACTAATATTCATTCCCTGGTCCATATCCAGGATGTGACCCAGAGAAAAAAGATCGAGCTCAAATTAATAAAAAGTGAGGAGCGTTTGAGAAAGTTTATGGACGCTGCGCCGGCCAGTGTCATCCTTCTGGATTATAATCTGCGGATAATGGAGGTAAATGCCCAGGTCACAAAGATATTTGGAGGAAATAAAAAAGATGTCATAGGCCAATCAATTATAGATTTTATCCTGGACATTAAAAAAATGGGTATATTACAAAATATAATAGAAGTTATTAACACAGGTAAAAGTGTCTACATAGACGATTTAATCTTGCCACAAGTTAATGAGAGAAGGTTTACTGCAACAATTTTTAAATTTAAAGAAGGCCTGGGAATTATTTTACTGGATATTACCAAAAGAAAGAAAATGGAAGAAAAGTTAAAATCAGCCATAAATTCAAAGTCCAAACTATTCTCAATGATATCCCATGAATTAAGAACCCCCCTCACAACCATCAAAGAAGGCCTGGCCATAGTTTTAGATGGTTCTGCCGGTGAAATTAGTAATATGCAAAAAAATTTCCTGGAAATGACTAAGAGAAATGTAGATAGGCTCCATCGTTTAATTAATGAAGTACTGGATTTTTCAAAAATAGAATCCGGGAATATTCAATTCAATTTTAAGGAGCATAATTTAGGCCAGATCATAAGAGAAATAGTATTCACCCACCAGTCACTGGTTATTGAAAAGAATATTTCTCTACGATCAAGAATAAAACTACCTCCAAAGCTACTGGTATTTGACGCTGACAGAATTACACAGGTTCTAATGAATCTGACAAATAACTCATTAAGGCTTACCAACAAAGGCGGGATAATTATCAGCGCAGAAAAAGAAAAAGATAAAATTATTGTATGTGTAGAGGACAGTGGTATAGGTGTTAAAAAAGAAGATCAGGCAAAACTATTTAAAATATATGGACAGGTCGGATCTGATAAATATCGTGCTACAGGTACAACCGGTTTAGGGCTGATTATTTGTAAAGAAATAGTCAAAGCTCATGGGGGAGAAATATGGGTTGAGTCTAAGTATAGTGTAGGAACAAAAATCTTTTTTACTTTACCGGACAAATCCAATTAATATTCATCAAACATTCGTTGAATATCAGATACTTCATTTGTTTTCCCTAAAGCAAGCATAAGTAGGATCCTGGCTTTTTGAGGATTAAGGGTATCAGCTGTAATAAAGCTATGTTTTGCATCATCTACTTCTGTGCCCCTGGTTACAATACCTGCGTTGCCTCTTGAACTTCGTACTACTAGAATATCTTTCTTTCTGGCATCAATCAGGGCTTTAAAGGTTAGAGGAAATATATTTCCATTGCCAGTGCCGGCATGAATAATGCCTTTTGCTTGTTTTTTTACCGCAGCTTCTATCATAAAGCCATTGTTATTGGCATAGCCATATACAATATCTACTTTTGGCAATTCCTCTTTAATCTCTTCTATATTGAATTCACTTTGATAGGTGTGTCTGCGGGTACTTTGTTGATAAAACTGGACATCTTTTCCGATTATATAACCTAATACTCCAAAATCCCTGTTCCTGAAAGCATCTATACTGGTGGTGTGGGTTTTTGTTGCTTCCCGGGCGCTTAAGATGTCATCGTTAAGAGAGACCAGAACTCCTTTGCCGGCTGATTTATCATTGGAAGCCAGAACAACAGCATTATATAAATTCAGCGGACCGTCTGCGCTAAGCGCGGTTGCAGGTCTCATGGAGCCAACAAAAACAATAGGTTTTTTAGTTCTTATTACCAGGTTCAGAAAATATGCAGTTTCCTCCATAGTATCAGTGCCATGGGTAATAACTATCCCCTCAACATTTGGTGATTTCACTAAAGTGTTTACCCTGCGCGCTAATTTAAGCCAGATCTCATTGTTCATTTCTTGGCTTGCTATATTGCAGACTTGTTCGCCGGTTATTTTGGCAATATTTTTAAGCTCAGGAATATCCTGAAGCAGCTGGTCAATAGATAATTGCCCGGCAGAATAAGCAGTATTAGTGCTGGAATGCCCGGTTCCGGCAATAGTCCCGCCTGTAGCAAGAATAACAATGTTTTTCTTTGGCGCGGCAAATAAACTAGCATTAAAAACAATAATTATTAAACAGGTAAAACAAAAAGAAAAAAACCTTGTACTAAATTTATTTTTCATAAACTTCCCTTTTTCTGTTGCCCATACCGCAACTATGATTTGGGGCTGTTGCAAAATGCCGCAAAATTTTACTCGCTATAAATTCTCCCGGCGCTAGCGCTATTTCGCAACAGCCCCATTTGCTATTTATTCTCGGAAAAAATTCGAGAAATCACTACAGTTAAATAATAACAAAGATTTAATAAAATATGAATTTCTTCCACTTCCTTAGCCGAAAACATCGAAATAATTTAATGTATGAAATTTATGGCGTATTTTTCCGATACTATAATAGAAAATTCATTCAAAATAATAATAATTTGTGCTCACATAATTAATTGTATTCACAAGTTCTTCACAAAAATACTATTATCGTTATAAAGGAGTATTTCATAAAAATGGTTATACATAAGTTTATTGGTGGTTACGAGGAAAAATTACATGAAAAAAGATCCTTATTAATCTTACTATTTAAAAAGAAAAAAAAGAAACTGTTATCTAAGATTGAAAAATGGTTAAAAAAGCTAGGACAACTGGAATTAGAGCTAAATAATTATCAGGATTTACGAGAAAGTTTTATCGTCAAAAAGCGAAAAAAAATTCAAAACAAGAAAACTGAAATAAAAAAGCAGCGTTCCATAATTAAGAAATTAAACCTTGAAAAAACTAAATCTGTTAAAAATAGTATTGGAAGAAGGAAAAAGAGGAAAAAGAGGAAAACTAATCCTATTCTTTTTATATCAAGGAAGGTTAATAGAATTAAGGAAATTGAAATTATAATAGAAAAACAAAAAGCAAAATTCAAGGACTTTGTGATCGCTATTAAAAAAGAAATACTATTGGCGCGCAATTCAGAAATATATGATTATATATCTGACGAAACCTTACCGTTATTAGCACAGTCTGGTGATCGTAATGCTTATAATGGAAAATTTAAACCAAGATATCTTTTTATACAGAATATTTCTACATCTACATGCTCGGAAGTAACTAATAAGAAGGATAAAAATGAACCAAGTTATAAGATTGTTTTTAGCCTGCCCAATATATATCCAAATAAGAAAACTTTAGAAAACAAAAAACAATTAGATCGCTTTAGAAGTAGAAATAGTAGAATGCAGAAGAAGATCATAGAACTAAACAGAAAAATACTACAAAGCTCTTGTGAAATGAATTTAAATAAAAATCAAAACCTTTCTGTTGAAATACAATTATTAGAAATACAGAAAAAAGTTGATTCTTTAAATCAAGAGGTCAGGAGTGTTTATATCAATCTCTTTTTTAAAGATAATAAAATAGACAAGCCGAATGAAAAGGAAATACAGTTAAAAAAACTAGATAATAAAATCAAAAAAGTTGAGTGCGAACTAAGTATATTAGAAAAAGCAATCAATGGAAAATATGTTTTTAAACTTAAGAAGTTAAATTTAAAATAACACCCAGGGGACAATGGTCAGAACCCTGAATCTCAGGTTGTATAAAAGCAGACTTTAAACAAGATATAAATTCTTTGTTTATAAAGAAATAATCAATGCGCCAGCCAATATTCCTTCTCCTAGCCCCAAAGCGGTAAGTCCACCAGGTATATTGACCAGGATCCTGGTTGAATTCTCTGAAAGTATCAACATATCCAAAATCAATAATTCTATCTATCCAAGCACGTTCCACAGGTAAAAAACCGGAATAGTTTTCATTTTCTTTAGGATTTGCCAGATCAATTTCTTTATGGGCTATATTATAATCACCGGCAATAATAAGGTTTTTACCTTGGGAAATCAGATCGTTACAGTAATCAAAAAAGTCTTTATAAAACTCCAACTTATAATTTAATCTTTCCTCATTTTTCTGGCCGTTTGGGAAATATACGTTTAAAAGAACAAATTGATCGAATTCAGCTATGATTACTCTGCCTTCACGGTCGTACTTTTCAATTCCCATACCGCGGAGAACTAACTTTGGTTTAATCTTGGTTAAGATGGCTACACCGCTATAGCCTTTTTTCTCTGCGCTGTGCCAGATACTGAAATAACCGGATGGTTCAGCTAAGTTGATTTCCAGATCATCTTCATTTGCTTTGATTTCTTGCAGGCAGATAATATCCGGTTCTTCCTGCTTTAGATAATCCAGAAATCCTTTCCTGGCACAAGCTCTGATACCATTAACATTCCATGAAATTATTTTTAGATTCTTTTCTTGCATAGCAAAAAAATAGCTTAAAAATCTATCTTTTTAAATCTTTTCATATATTGAAATAATATGTTTTATGAAATCTATTTAATCCTTCAGTCTTTTGAAGTGCTGCGCACTTCAAAGCCTGAGGATAAGTTTTATTTAAGGGCTGTCGCCCTTAAAATCCCATTTATAAATCTCTTTTTTTTTACTTTTCTCTCTTAAAAAGTATAATAAAAAAATACACAGCGCTGAAACTGATATTAAAAAATGAAAACCACAGAATTGAGTACCAATAGCTTGCATAAAAAAATAATTTCCTGCAAGCTGTCATTTTTTCAACAAATTTTTGATTTTTTGAATAATAACTCTAAAGCTACTACTGCCAAAACGTATTTATTAAATCTGATTTTTTCCACCCATCAAAAAAATAAGTTCTGGGAAATAAAGAGTAACATAATTGACCAATTGAGAAGAAAACAATATCCAGGCCAAAAGTTAATAGAAAACTATTTGAAAAGTATTAAAAAAATGCAAAAAATACGACCTCGTATAAAAAATGGAAATCTAAGGTGCTTGGTTTCTAGAATAATTACTAAAAATAAGGGCACAGCTACTCTTCAAATAGAGCATATTAAATCTGATGGTAGTTTAATCGTAATAAAGGCAGAGAATATGGCTGATTATAAAAAAATAAATTCAAAAAAAAAAGGCTTAAGACATCTGTTCAAGAAAAAAAAATATGAAGAGATTTCTTTAATAAAGCAAACTCGAAATGGAAAAATATATTTAATAAAAATTGATAAGCAGTTCATGGTAGTAAAAGAAATTGAATTAATGCACAGTTCATTAGATGAACAGGTACTTGTAATAAATGACATCAATATAAGGCGCAGACTTGCTAAAAAAAAATATATAATCGGGATTAAGGATATTATAATAAAAGAATACGATAAAATCTTCATATTTATGGAATATGCACAAAACCAGGATTTATTTTATAGCTATCTTGATTCAAATAATATTAATCTGAAATCATTTGATGATGAAGCCTTTTTATTAATTGGGCAAATAATAGAAGGTATTTGTAATATACATTCTGCAGAAATTATTCATGGTGACCTGAAACCAGAAAATATTTTACTTGATAATGGAACTATAAAAATAACCGATTTCGAAATGAGTCAAATTTGCCAAGCAGGGGGAAAAACATATTGCGAAAGTAGAGGAACATTAGAATATTCTTCTCCTGAAGCGCTAGCAGGAGACAGTTATTATTCAAATGACGTAGCTAAAAAGCGCGATGTATTCGCATTAGGGATAATTATATGGGATCTGGTTGTTTCTACATCACCTTTTGATGACGTAGGTATGGTTGAAAAAACTGCTTGGCAACTATCCAAAGCCAGAAAAACATATTTTTACCTTACAAAGGAGGAGAAAAGAGAAATACAACATAAATTTCGTGTTGACACAAATAATTATTATTCTGGAACGAATTTAAATCGTGAAAAGAAGCTCATAAATTTAAGCAAAATGTGCATGCGCACTAAAGTTGAAAAGAGGCCTTCTATTTTTCAAGTAAAAAAAATTTATTCACAAATTAAATAGAAAAAATATAACAATAGTATGTGTGAATTTACCTACTTCATAATTGCTAAACACATAAAATTGAGTTATTTTTACAACAGGAAATAAAAAAACAATGATTTATTTAGAAATTGTTATTAGAGAGATTGAAGGTCTTCTAGCTAATACTAAAAAGCTGTTAAAAAAATATCCGCAATTATCCGGCATAAATGCACCAGATATAATTGACTTACCGGTCCGTAGTTATCACGCGGCAGAGGCTCTCTTAAAAGAAAAAACACACGTCATCCCCCATATAAGAGCTATTGATAACGAACTTGCCCAGACCGTAGCCATAGTTAAAAAACTAGTTAATATGGGACTTAAGGAAGTACTAGTCATCAAAGGAGATATCCCGCTTGACCAGGACAAAATCACCTATCCGATAACAACTATCATGGTAGTAAAAGAACTAAAAAGACATTTTCCAGATCTAAAAATTTACTGTGGGCTAGATCAATACCGGGATACATTTGAAAAAGAGTTAGAGTACTGTCATGCAAAGCAGGCAGCCGGAGCAGATGGTTTTTTTACGCAGCCGTTTTTTGATAAAAAAGTGGCAGAGGAATGGTTGCAAAAACTGGAAGAGTTTACAATTTGTTTAGGAGTGTGTCCGGTAGTTACGGAAAAGAATAAAAAATATTGGGTGACTAAAAACAAGGCTGTTTTTCCAAATTCTTTTGGATTGGATTTAGAGTATAACTTTGCATTAGCTAAAAACCTTTTGGATTTAGCTGAAAAATATGGTCAGCATGCTTATTTGATGCCGATATTGGTTCCGGCGGATGATTTTTTAAAAGGCGTTTTTTAAAAGGGCAGAGCCCTTTTAAAACTTCAAATAAATATATTTTTCAAAAATATTTTAAAGTTCGTTAAAAATTCTTTTTTTTCATTGGCTGAATCTAATCTAGGGGGGAGAACCAAACGCTCAGGCACCGCTTAAGGTTCTCCCCCCTAGGACCCCCC
>JBHPDY010000037.1:0-14092 GCA_042577605.1 Candidatus Margulisiibacteriota bacterium | reverse complement strand
AATCTAAATTAGAAGTTTTGGTAAAAGACGAAAGACGTATTATTGGTAAAGAAAAACTCAAATCATTTTTATTAAATAAAAAACAGGATATTGAAAAAAGATTAAAAAGTATCAATCCAAAAACAGTTTCTGACCTATTTAAAATATGTGGATTTAAACAAGATAGCAAGGGGCGCTTTTTTAAAGATAGGGGAGAATATATGGAATTTCTGAATTCTATACTTAAAAAAGTTTCAGAAAATGGTAGAAAATGTTATACATCTCATAATACTTCTGAACGTTCTTGGCTCTTTGATAGAAAAGATTTAGAGGAGTTTAATTCTTGGTTTTTTCAATTCACAAACCTCATAGACCACCTATCCAAACCATCAAAAATACTTGAAGCAATGGACAAAGTTGTTCCAGTAATGCCCAGTTATAAATCAATGTTCCTATGTACCTGGTTAGAATCAACCGCCAGAGGTATGCAAAGGATTTTTAAGGAACTGAAGAGAATTAATCCTGAATTGAAGATAGATCCAAAGGATTTCCCAATAATAGTTATGGACCAATTACCGGAAAAAGGATTTAAAGAAAACGCGGAATTCATAGCTGAGCTTGAAAAAAAGACAGGCATAAAAATACTCCATTTTTCTTCAGAACAGATTTACCAGCTGGCAGATAAAGTGGGGTTTTTCTTGGTTCATTTCTGAGAGTCGCAACCAGGCATTTGGTTTTGCCGGGGCCCGGAATGCAGCCAATTTTATGGGGCCGTTGATCAAGTATCTATTTGCTCAGGGATACAAAACCTTTGACCAAATGATTAAAGTAAACCTTAAGAAATACTTAAAAGAGATACCAAATCCCAAAAATAAAAAGGACAGATATTTTATTAATAATGCTGATGATGATATGACCAATATTTGGACAAACTTAATATCATCCTCCGTTTTAGCGAGAATGACTGAAAAAGAACATTTCTCCGTAGCTTGTTTATATAATGGTCGAAATACAACTGGATTACTTAGAATAAATAACGTATCAAATATACCGGAAGAAATATTTCCAAAGTTTCTTTATCACGCCAGAAGGTCATTTGCCGGATGTGCTACGGCAACCATTAAAACTAGGATTCACATAGGCCCAGGTGAAGAAACGCAAGGCTTAGTAGGCGATCAAATAATTGATTGTTTCTCCAAAATAGTAAAACATGACGCTACTAACCGTATTCCTATTTCAGATAATTTGCCCAAAACATTTTTATTAGACTGGAATAAGTACTTGAAAAATTACCTTACTTATATTTATAAGGGCAGCCTCACAACTGAGGCTTTTAAAATTGACATTAATAATATACATAAAAAATATAAAACATTAGATGTGTTTGAGTATTTGGAATACCTTGGCGCCAGATTTATTAATTATGACAGATGTGATTCAAAGGTTGTATATTACGATGATACCGGCAAAGAAAATGAATTGAGAGGAAGAGGATTAAGAGATGTTTTAATAAAACTTGGGATTGTTAATTATTTAATGCAAATAGATCAGAGAAAAATCAAAAGCAAAGATATTGAAGCACTACTTAAAAAAGAACTGAATTCAAAAAAAATAAAAGCAGAGATTAAAGTGTCTTCCAGCAAGAGTGAACTTTGTTCAAATGTTCTGGAACAATTGATAGGGTTTGCAGAATATGGATCTCCTTGGAGCCGTTTATTCAATTCAGATATAACAGAAGATATCAGTCATCTAAAATATAAGCCGTTATGGGGCAGAGACAAGCTATTACCTGAAGAGGAACAGGCTTTTTCTGGTATTGAACAGAGCTTTAGTAAGCTTAAGAAAGAAATGAAACTAGTGGAGGGTTTCCTCAAAAATTTAGCGAATAAGTTATCTGACAATAAATTCGGGCCTAACCAAGAAAAAGCGGATCTTTGTGAACCACTTTTATTCAAATTCGACATCAAGACCAAAAAAATTGATTTTGGAGTGCTTGATAAGATTGAGTCTTGTATTAAAAGAGAAATAGATATATTTGAAAAAGCAAATCCTGATGTTAAAGAAAAAAAGGAGTTTTATAAGCATACAATTTCTATCATAGATCAATTATTGTTGGGTAAATATTGTAAAAAAACTCAAGAGTTTATGGCTTCTTTAACAAAAGTTAATGTAAACTAAATATTATTTATTCCCAATATAAAAATAGTGGCTAATATGAATTAACTTGGCAAAGAATCAATTAAATTATTTTTAACGTTAGCAGGAAGGCTATTTCTAATATCTATAACCTCATAATCCTTTTTATTAGTCTTATTATTAGTTTTGACTAATAAAAAAGCTGTATGACAACCTTTGGGAATATCTTTGATTAATGACATATTAGCAGCTGTCTGAAGGATGTTTTTGCCGTCCGGGCTGATTATTACTTTTAGTTTTTGCACGAAAAAACCATTAATCATTTTTCCGGACTCAATTTTGAATAAAATGTCTTTAGTGTGCTGTGACTCTAATATTTCCATATTTTCTTTTTGTATAGCATTTAGCATAATTTATTTTTCCTTATCTATTTATTATTTTACTTTAATTCCCTTAAACAAGGGATGCGCCAAACACTGGTCAACATTAAATCTTTTCTCTGGTTTTATTTTTAACATATTTTTTAGCAGATCAAGGTAATTCTTCTCTGCCTGATCCGTTGTGCTAGGGTCAATGGTTTTGATAATAGCCTCAAATGTTTTTCCTAAACTCCAAATATCAGTTTTATAGCTATCTTTTTCAGATACAATATATTCTGAGAATACTTCCGGTGACATATAGTATTCAGTTCCTTCTTTTGTGTGAATTACATTGGTAACAGAACCTTTTTTATTGAACTCTTTTGTATTTACGACCAGCCCCAAATCCGAAATAAATGGATCACTATCATCTAACAAAATGTTTTCTGGCTTGATATCTTTGTGTATTTTCTTTGCCATATGTAGGCGTTTTATCCCAAAAAGAATTTTCTTTAATAAAACTAAATTTTTCTTTTTTTTAATATCAAGTTTATTCTTGTCAGTCTTGTCCAATAAATCCTTATTATTAGCATAACGCATTATTATAAAATATTTATTGTCTGTTTTTATCACATCGATTATTGGAATAATATATTTGCCTTTTAACGTATGCAAAGCTTTTACTTCCTTAATAATATCCCTCTCCGGATTTTTATTAGGATCAATTTCCATTTCTTTAATAGCCACGGTTTCATTGTGTTTGTTTTGAGCTATATATACATCTCCAAAAGCTCCGGAGCCTACTTTTTTTTGGATCTGATAACTATTATTCCTTCCAATTAAGGTTTTTGTTTCTTTTGTTGTTGGATCAACAGTTCTTTTGCCTATAAAAAGATTTTCAGGATTAGAATCATAGTACTCATGAATTTTTTTTAATAATTGATTTTTTATAGGTTTATATTGCGGCATTTCTAAAGTTACCTCTGCCAGGTATCGTATATTTCTTCCGAAAGAGTGGTGTGCTGTATTTTTAATAATATTTTCAGGTATCTTATTAATATCATATGGTTCTTCCTTGTCTAAGAACCAATCTTTAAGATGATCGCATGAATCAGGAAAGTATTCCTCAATAGTAATACTATCATCTGTTCCGCCTTGGTCATAGATATCTTTAAATCTACCTTCACACCAACCTTCCTTTAAATAATTATTTTTATCAAAATCTCCTTCTTCATAAGAACCATCCGGATATTCTTTTTTTTCTAACTTCTTATCATCATTATAAATAAGCTTTGGCTTTTTTATGTCTACATGTTCTATTTTGATTGTTTTTTGTGTAAGTTGTCCTTGTGATGGGATTTTAGTCATAAGGGTGGATTTTTCATGCTCTTTTGGACCAGTTTTCTTTTTTTTGAGACTGTCTTTAGGCTGAAATTTGGATTGCCATGATTTTCCGGTTAATCCTTTATGCGAAGAAATGCTCATTAAAATCCCCCAACTTTACTTGAATTATTCCCTTATTACTTGGTTTTTAAACATTGAAATATTGTGTCTCAGGCTCCATGTTTCTGCCGGCATTTAGGATTCGCCTAAAAATTACCTAGTATTTGCTTATGGTTTTTGTCTGCCTTGAAACATGCTATAATATCCCTACTATGGGACTTGATGCTATTCAGAAAAAAATATTGGGACCTCCGCCTAAATTTATGCCGAAGCATTGCCCTAAAAACCACCCCCGCCAACAACCCCAAACCAAATCTAACAGACAGCCATTACCGTCTCCATTTCAACAGCAAAAACTCAAAGCCTTTGATTTGGGGCTTGGGAATTTCCATATACGACCTTTTGATCCTAAATCCTTACCCACTGACTTTTCTGAAGACCTGGAAGTTAAAGAATTTACACTCAAACATGATAATAATAAGTTATTCCTTAACCAGACAAGGCCAGTAACAGAAGAACTTATCAAAAAACTGCTTCGCGAAATCTTTTTAACCGAACAAATTTCAACTGTAGAAACGTCAGTAGCAAAAAAGCTGTATGATTATTTTTCTGAGCACTTATTGAATAAAGAGAAAACTGCTTTAAAAAAGGAAATAAATGCAAATCACCGGAAAAACATCAAAAGAATAATCCTCATAGAGCAATGTAATTCTACGCTTTCCAAATTAGGTAAAAATTTTAGTATAGTTACTGAATATAGTTTTAGTAAGAAAAAAGGTATTTTTGGCAAAACTCTAATCTCAGAATCTAAAAGCAAAGAATTATTCCAAAAACTTATAAATATAGGTGTCTTGAAACTAACACCTTATTCAGGCATAACAACCGCAACAATAGCTAATAATTGGGAAGAAAAAATCAATCAAGCATTTGACAATCAAGCAACAGCTGAGTTTATCTGCGGCTTAAATATAGACGAGCAGGGTAAAATTATTAAGCTCAGAAAACACATCCGTGAAACGCTCGCAGATTGTTATCAGGAAATCTTGCCGGGAACTAATACAATCCAACAAGAATTGATGTTTCATATTTTAAAGATGGAAAGAGAATGCGGTAAAAATGAACTCTTGAAATGGAGTAGCTCTCTTTCAGGTAGAAAAAGAGAAATAGCTTTTAAGCTTATCAAAAAAATGCAAAACAAAGATATTAACCTTGATAACTATAGTGAGCATTTTAGTGGTAAAAAGCGTTTTGAATTAGATTTCGAATATATGTGTAAGAAGTTTATACATTCTATTGTAGATCATTGCTGTCATCGCAGCTCCAGAAATATTAAAATATTCACCGAGAAAAACGCACCCATTGCTGCCACAGCAGCGCCGGTAAACAGCTCTCATATAGCTAAAATAAGCGGCAACTTTCACAATGGCGTTACATCGCTTTGGGCTTATAAGGGTGAATTGTTTTTCACTGAAAAATCATGTAGAGAATACGCAAGTAAATCCATAATTGATGCAAATGCTCTTGATTATGTTAAAGAAACTTCAAAAGGTTTTGTAGTTGAAAATCCTTATAGCAACACTCCTAATTACTACATATTCGATACAAAAGAAGCAGCGCTTAAAAAAGCTGCTAAGTTATATTTTGGCAAAGGCAGACCAGGGTCCGTATGGGAAGAAAAAGATAAGCACTATTTAACCTTAGAAAACGGAGAAACCAAAGGATTCTATACCAAGGGCGAGCAAGAAAACCGTCTGCAAAAATATGGCTCTGGTTGGTGGATTAATGACCATGATGGTCTAATACGATATCGTGATGAAGATAATAATCTATTCGTTTTTAGATCTATTGAACAATTAGAAGCCACAATCAAAGATAATAGCAATTTAGAAAATCCCGCTCGTTTAAATATCAATATTCCAAAACGCTTGCTTAAGTTTTTAGGGCTTATTACCTTATCTGCTTACGATCCGGAACTAGCTATTACTTTGGGGGCATTTTTTATTAGTCCTAAATTAGGAGCAGCTGCTTTATTATTAATGCTTAATTCAAAGCGTGTAAAAGCAGAAATATACAAGTTAGTACCCTGGGAAACATATACTTTCCCCGTATCAAACCAGGAACCGGCCCCTGTATGTAATATTACTAAAGTACAACCCGATAATGCGGTAGTAAGTGTAGGCTATCCCTCATATGAACTGAACGGAACATATCCTTTACACAATCCTGTGAAAAATATAATTATACATGACAATAAAATACACGTGATGTATGACTACCCAGATACCCCTATTTACAAAGGCGATCACATAACCTTTCTATCTTTGGGCGAAAATTTATATCCATTATCAAACGATAAGGTTGATATGGCTTTTTTTCTTGGAGACGTGGTTTTATTTGCTGTATCAAATACCAGCTGTTTTTATGGTAAAAGGATGATTAGGGATAGAACAAGAGTTTATGAATATAAATTTGATGGTTCTAACAATTTCTTAGGTTATGATACACACGTATGTGACCTAAAAGTATTGCCTCCCAAAAAAATAACACTGGTTCGTCAAACTGATATTTTGGATTTTCCAGATCGCCATATAGAAAATTGGGTTGATTTATTGTCCGGAGACGGTAATAGGCTGGATAGCAAGCTATTCAAGTCTACTACTTTTCTCCCTTCCCCTTCACTTGCTAAGGGGAATGAAAACATATTTGGTGTTTATGATACCCTTTCATTTAAAATTTTCCGCGTTTCTAATGATAGCCTTCAAACTGTTTCTAGCGGCTCACCAGGTTCAATTCGTGGTCTATCTATCGATGAATCTGGAGATTTAGCTTATATAGCAACCAATGAGGGCTTGAAAGAATTTAATTTTGTATCTGAACAAATATCAGACTTTTCAAATGAAATAGGAAATATGATTAGACATAATAAAGAATATATTCTTTTCGCCAATTCCGTAACGAACACTGTCTACGCCTTGGATAAAACAACAGGATCAACTATTTCCACTATCGGGAATGTCCCTAATTTTTATTCAACGGATGCATTTATAGGTACTAACCTTTACCACATGGGATCATCAAGAATTGAAAAACATAAGTTAAGTCCGTCTGCATCATTCAATGCACCTCCCGGTTATTATGAGTATCGTATTTGCGGCAAGCTATTTAAACTCCAAGTCAGCTACAGCCCAGCTTTTACCTTAAATAATAATCTGACAGGCTTTGTAAACTATACTATTCATATACCCTTTGGAGAGATCATTACGAATAAAAATGCGCCTTATGTTGGTGACTTTAATGTTAATTTCCCCGGGCCTTTACCGCCTGGAATAAGTTATGATCCACAAAGAAAAATCCTTATTGTATCCCCACAAAAAGAAGGGAATTATCCTCTGGAATTTGAGGTGGGACAGCCCAAATTAAATAATACCGTTAGATTTAATAGGACACTAAGAATAGTTTGTCCCGGGAAACCTTATATTGACAATCAAACATGCTTAGTTAATGGTTTTAATGGTCATGCGTTTACAAAGGTTATAGATAAAGAAGTATTTAAGCATCCTTACAATGATCCAAAACTAACTTACAAAATGTACTACATTGATCGTAATGGTAATAAAAGTTTTGATCTGCCTGAAAACATGGTCTTTGATCCGGAAACCTTAACTATAAGCGGAACTTTGAACCAAACTCTTAATCCCAAAAGATTCTTTATTACAGCAACAGATTTTCTTGACAACTCTGTTGACAAGGAAGTGTTTTTTAATGTTTCCAGTAATGAAGTTATCTGTGAACCTGCAAAATCCAATCTAACTATTAATCCCTTTGCGCACCATAGCTTTCAAGTTAATATTTCTAAAATATGTTGGTCTGAAGACGGTTTGCGTGTTAAGTTGGATTTTAATCCGGGAGAATTCGGTTTACAAGCTAAAAAAATATTCAATGAAACCACTAATAGACTAACAGGTATAACTTTTACCGGTATTTCTCCTAACAAGCCCCAAGAATATAACATAGAATACACAGTTAAAAATCCTTATAATAGTAAGAATAAAAACGATTTTACTGTAAAAGTTAAACCTAATTCGCCTGAATGCGTTAATGAAACCCTGAGTTTATCGTGCTTGTCACATAAAAAAGTTAACATTGAATTGGATCTTAATTGTTTCAATCCGGACCAGAGCCCCTTAAAAGTTACTTCAAAAAAGCTTCCTCTCGGATTAAAAATAGAACAGAAAGGCCGCATTATCAGGATTAACGGAACTTGTCCATCAAGCCCAAATTATAAGGATTACACAATTATCCTTAACGTCGAAAATAATTATGGCGACATGAGAGACGTTTTAATTGAATTATTTGTAACGGATTCCATAAGATGCAATCGCACATCATTTTATGAAGAAGTTTTTTCTCATAAACCATTTGTTATAACATACACGCCTTGTGAAGATTTAATTAACGGCAGCATAGCTTACTCGCCTGTATCAGTGCCAGGTTTTATATCTGTTGCAAACAATACCGGAAGCATAGAATTCAATGGCCAAACAAATGAAACAGGGATTTATCCTCTTGAATTTTTGGCTGAAAATTATAGGGGCAATAAAAAGCCAATTATCATAGATTTAAAAATTATAAATAATTCATTTACATGCAGTCAGCTAGAATTCGATTTGCCTGAAAGGTATAAATGGTGGTTTAGGTATTCTATGACCAAAACTACAAATTGTAGTCTTCCTGATAAAAGCCCTACTGTTCACCACCCTGGTTCGCTTCCTAATTGGATAGAGTTTTCAGACAATCGACAGGGCTTTTATATTCGAATTAGTCCTCCGCTTTTTGCGCCATTAGGCAATACTATTCGTTTTTCTGTTCTAGATGCTTATGGCAGGATTAAAACCGGAAAAATAAACTTTAATACTGGAGTAGAGCCATCTTTTGTCGCATTCTTAATCGCTTTAGGCGTGATCCCTATTGGTGCAGGCGTATCCATAGCGCTCGCGTTTTATGTTACCGCTAGACAAAAAGTTATTGAAATAAATCAATACCACTTCGATAATGCTACAGAGCTCAAAGATGTTGTTTTGAAGGTAGATAAAAAAAAATCTTATGAAGCTAAGAAAGATTGCCTTAAACCTTGTTTTACTGCTCTCACTTGTATAGTAGGCGCAGATATTATGAGAAATCCAGCAATTGTCTATGATGAAAAAAGTGGCAATACCTACGAAGATGAGGCTATAAGAACATGGCTTACTGATTCCAGCAAAACCGAAATAAGAGATCCTTTGTCTAATGTGGCGATTTTTGAAAGCGCTAACTTATCAGCAAATCCTCATGTCAGTAGTTTTAATTTAGGTGATGAAAAAGAACTAAAAGAAAAGGTTGACAATATCTTGCTTCCTAACAAGCTAATAAAAGTACTTACCCATCTACTTATCAAACTAGATAACTGTGATCCGAAAAAGGAAGGTCAGATAAAAGACATAGTTAACCAGATCAATTCATTAATTCATTGTAAAATATCTGGAAAACTTATGACCAACCCCCTGTTTTATTATGAGGGAACAATACGAAGCCTACCGGTAGGCGTGCTATTATTGGTTAAGCCCAAAGAGCATATCATATGTCGTACCTTCGATAGTAAGTCTCAATTAACAGAAGAACAACGCAACCGCAGTGTTACTGACCATAGGTTAAAAGGCTTTATTGAAGCCTGGAAAAAAACAAAATATTACAAGGCTCCCCAATCTTCACCAAACCAAAATCAAAAGAAAACGTGAACTCCTCCGGCCCAGCTTATATGAAAAGTCCCTTCTGAGCTGGCATCCCGTTTTTGATAAACAGTCCCAATTTCAGCGCTAAAATACAATGGATCAAACAAAGCCAGCTCCAGCCCCATATTAATACCGCCATTATAAGCTTTATAGGATTTACTGCTGTCAGATGAATGCTCGACATTATGATAACTGATACCTGTTGCCAGGTAACCGTTAAATACGGAATCAAAAAATATTTTATCCCCTAAATTATATAGAAGCCTAACTCCGGCCTGGGTATGTTTTTCATCATCCAAGTTTAAACCGCCAATAGCTGAAGCTTGAACGCCAAAAGGGCCAAACAATAGCCATTTAATGCTCATTCCCGAGGCAGGTAAGTTCATCCCATACATAGCGCCAATACCAAAATTTCCTTTGGTTTCTTTTAAACGCATTACTTCTCTGTCCATAGCTCCCCTGGAAACAACACTGGTCTTAATGTCCACAAAATGTTCTGAAGTAATGGTTTTTACTTTTCCCGGTCTGATCTGTACCATTTTGGCGTACATTAGTTTGCCGGCATACTCAATCCGGACATAGTGCTGTCCTTCTTCCAGTAAATGCCGGTTAACATAATCATTGGCAATGAATTTGCCGTCAACATAGATCTTGGCCTGCGGTTTGCCAGTGACAATGTTTAAATACCCGCTGCCCATCGCATAAATGCCAGTAGTAAAAAATATAGTAGAAATTATTAATAATATAGAAAGATATCTTTTAATCATTTTATTTCACCTCGTTCAAAAATATATATGAAAACCAAAGTTAAATCCAGTCATAATAGGGCCATGGACTTCTTTAATGACAGTAACCTCTGCGCTTGTGTAACTTATATTTGCCAGGACCATGATCACGAGGTCACGGAAAGCGTCAGAACCATCCTCTTTTTCCTCTTCTTTTTCTTCATTATCATCTTCTTTGTCGTTATCTTTTTTCCTGTTTTTCTTTATTTTATTTTGCCTATAATACTTATGTCGGAAGGGACTATCATATTTCCATTTGAAAAAGAGGTTAACGAGTTCTCCGATCCTTGCTTCCGCACCTAAGCCGAATTCTGCGTAATAGGAATCTTTTAGGTTATTTGAAGAAGAAAGAGCATCGGTTTTGCGATATAAACCGGCACCGCCAAAAAGATAACCGACTAACAAATCTTCTTGAAATATCTTAGCTGCCGGCGATAGTAGAAGCCTGCCACCAAAAACACCATGATAATCAGTGCCAGGAACACCGCCTAAAAACAATGCTGAAAAACCAATATTTTCAAACAGCCACCATTTTAGCGAGGCAGCAGGCTGGGGGATTGTCTGATAAATCACCCCTAAGCCAAAATCACCCCTGCTTTCCCTTAATCTGGCAGCCTCTCTATCAATAGCCCCTCTGGATGGGGTTTTAGTAATGATATCTACAAAATGTTCAGACACCACCGTGGTAGAACGGTTCTCTTTGATAATCACTTTTTCAGCATAAACAAGTTTATTATCTAACTTTACTTGGACATAATGCTCGCCAATAGGCAGGGGAAGTTTGACCACAGATTCCTGTCCGGCAGCTAGGCTGTCAACATAGACTACTGCTTTTGGCAGGTCAGTAAAAACATTTAATACACCGTATTTTGGGATGTTTTCTTCTGCATAAAGAGTGGAAGAAAGTAATAGCCATAAAAACAAGATTAAAAGGTAAATTGTTGACCTAATTTTGTTTTTTAATAAGAACATAAAAATTAATATATAGAAATATAATTAGATCGTCTAGAAATATTTGGGGATTTTCGTAATTATTAATATATTGCCTAGTGTCTTACAATGTAATACAATTTGGCTTAAAGGAGGGATTTCTATGGTTATGTATACTGTAAGGCTGCCGAATTATTTAGATAATGAAATAAGCTCGTTATTAGAGAAATCTTCGAATAAAAGTGAATTTATTAGGGAAGCGTTAATTCAGTACATAAAGCGCGAAAAATTTAAGAAACTAAGAAGTAGGACATTACCATTTGCAGAAGCGCAAGGCTTTTTAACTGATGAGGATGTTTTTGAAAACCTGTGAAAATAGTACTGGATACAAATGTTATTATCGCCTCTTTTGCGACAAGAGGATTATGCGCAGAAGTTTTCGAAATATGTATAATTGACCATGAAGTTTTTATAAGTGAATTTATTCTAACTGAGTGCAGAGATAAACTAACGAATAAACTTAAAACACCATTAAGAATAACAGAAGGCATTATCGATTATTTAAGGAGCAATACTACACTAGTCTTACCTGCGGAAGTTGATATTGATTGTTGTGATGACAAAAAGGATTTGGCAGTTCTGGGAACTGCTGTTGCTACTGATTCGGATTTGTTAATTACCGGAGATAAAAAAATACTTAAAACAAAAACAATATTTAAGACAAGTATTGTTACTCCCAGGGATTTTTGGACTATATGTTCCTTAATGGAATAGATTAAACAAATTTTTTATAGTTCTCAGGATCTGTATTCCCTTCAGTAGAAATCAATAAAACCTTAGCGTCTTTTCCCAGATCCAATTCTTCTGCAATTTCTTTGTAATCCGGATTTGATAAAACCTCGTAAACCAGCCCGGTAGTAACAGCGCCTGATTCGCCAGATATTATTTTCTGATCATTTTTTAAAGGATTTGCCAGGATATTCATTCCTTTTGCAGTAATTTCATCAGCACAAGTGATAAAAGCATCGGCATGATCATGTAAAATCCCCCAAGCGCTGGTACTGGGTGTGCCGCAGTCTAGTCCAGCCATCATCGTCCTGCCGGTAGATGCTATAGTAAATAATCCGCCTTTCCGGTTAGATTCAAATAAACAAGGGGAATTAACTGGTTCCACAACTGAAAAATGAGGTTTGCTGCTGCCAAAAAGCTGGGCTGAATATGCTGCCAGGGCCGCAGCTAACGAGCCTACGCCTGCCTGGACAAAAATATGGGTAGGGATTTCACCTGCTGATTCCTGCATAAACTCTTTAAGCAAAGTCATATAACCTTGCATAATGTGTTTTGGTATTAATTCATAACCAGGCCAGGCAGTATCCTGGATTAAAATCCAATTGTTTTTCTCAGCTTGTTCAGCAGCAGTTTTTACGGCTGTATCATAATTGCCATCGATTATTGATGCCTGGGTGGCGTATTTTTGGATAGCTCTTAATCTGTGCGGGGAAGAACCTTCAGGCATATAAACTATGGATTTGCATCCCAATTTACAAGCGGTCCAGGCTACAGCTCTGCCATGATTTCCATCTGTAGCTGTCACAAATGTTAAATCTTTTAGGTTTTTCAGATCCTTTAAAATTTTAGTAAAAGTTAAGTTTTTAGCAGTAATTTTTAATTTATCAGCCAGTAGTTTTGCTATGGCATAACTGGCACCTAAAACTTTGAAAGCATTTAGGTCAAATCTTTTTGATTCGTCTTTTAGCCATATTTTTTTTGTGCCCAGATGAAGAGCTAAGTTTCTAAGATCAATTAGAGGGGTAGGGCAGTATTGTGGTAAAGAAGTATGGAAACGCAAAACAGGCCCGGCTTTTTTGTCAGAAAAATCAGATAATAAACCGCTGTTATGGTTGAGGTTATTATTCTTACTAAAATAAATTTGTTTTTTCATGGTTAATAACCAGAAACGTTTTTTATTAACATAGTAAATATTACTATTTTTATCAACATAACTTTCCCCATTTCCATCCAATAACACTTATGGCATAATGAATATCTAATACCTTTATAAGTATTCAGTCATTTGAAGTTAATGTCTTAACTTAAATGGGATTTTTAAGGACGATAGCCCTTAAAAAAACTTTATTTCAAGTCTGTGAAGCGCGAAGCGCTTCAAAAGACAGTTTATAAGGAGAATCCAATGTTTACCAAAAAACAAAAAGCTAAAATGAATATCATTGTTATTGCCAACGGTATTTCAGCACCTATTGTTTTTTTCTTAATCGCTTATTTTTGCGATAAGAAAAATATCACTTTTGCTGATTCAGGCAATTTCATGTTGATTTTACCGTTAATCTATCTTCTCTTTATCATCATGAGCTACACAACAATCAAGAAAAGATACAGTAACACCAAGGACATCTATGCCAAGACTGCCTCTCAGGCCATAGGCTTTTCTTTATTCAGCATTTATCCCGGTTTTTTGGGAATGGTCTTAACGCTTTATTATGGGAAAATGATTTATGCTTTGAGCCTAGGGATCATTTCTATTATATTAGGGATGATACTTTTCATCAAAACAAACAATTTGCTTTTTACGAAAAAGAAGTAAATCCAATATATTGATGAAAACTTTGTCTCAAGGCTAAGATTCCGTGAAAAAAAACAATACTTCGAATTAGCAAAAATATTTTCAAGGAAT
>JBHPDY010000036.1:0-14111 GCA_042577605.1 Candidatus Margulisiibacteriota bacterium | reverse complement strand
TTTTTCACATGAAATTGGTTATACCAGAGAAAGCCTAGGAGATATGTTTAGACTTTACTTTGATCCTGAGAAAATAAAAGTACTCCCGGCTTCAACTGTATACACTAATTCGCTCAAAAAATTCTTTATATATGGAATTATTAGACCCCTTCTATTAAAAACGATGAAATTATTTGTGCGTATAGTTTTTTCTGAAGGCGCAGAAAACACCTGGTTTGAGCATAGGGCCATTATGGCAATTGCGCAAAAGAAATAGAATCCATTTCAAACAAAACTCATCTTAAACATTCATAATGGTCCATTTAGGTCTGCACCATAAAGCACTCGCCCATTTCTTCTTCACAACACAAGGATTTCCAACCAGTTCAAGCAATTCAATATCAGACTCATGATCTGTGTATGCGAATGAGTTTTTAAGATCATATTCATCTAAATTAATAGTTTTGCTAAGGCGTTCTATTTTCTTTTGCCCTAGGCACTCCTCCCCTTCAATACATCCTTGAAAAACATCTTTTCTAAAAGCAAGTTTAGTTGCCAATACTTTATCCACCTTAAAATTAGCCGCAAATTTTTTTAAATATATTTCAAAACCACCAGATACAACAATTATCGTAAATTTATTTTTTTTGTGCTCTATTAATCTCTCTAAAACCGTTTGGTGAACTCTTTTTTTAAGAACCTGCTTAAAAAATTCTTCAGCAAATTCATCTAATTGATCATGGCTAAACCCTTTATACGGCTTTAAACGATAGTTTTTATAGCAAAGGCTATCAGAAGAAGATATTGCATTAAACCTACTACGTAATTTAAGCCAATTCTTTTTTATAAATCCTTGTTTTTCTCTTAAAAACTCCAGAAACAGAGAAACCGATTGGCCATCAATCAAAGTGTCACAAAAATCAAAAATCGCAAGTTTATTTTTTGTTATAGAAGTCTTCAATGACATTAAAAACTTTGTCCATTTGCGATGACACGCCAACACTTATTCTAATAAAATTCGAAAGGTCCGGCATATGTGAAAAATTTCTAACAAAAATATTATGGCTCTCAAAGCAATCTATAAGCTCAACTTTATCCGCTGGTTTTAACTTTAAAAAAACAAAATTACCTCCACCAGAAAAGACTTCAAAACAAGTTTTATCCAGCCTTTTTAAGTTCTCTACAAAAACAGCTTTTGAATTATTAACCTCTTGCACATAATTCTGCATATAAGCAATATCTGTTAAGGCTGCAATAGCAGCTATCTGGGATAGGGTGTTGATATTTTTAGCGTTTCTAACTTTATCTAATATCTTAATATTCTGCTCTGATGAAATCGCATAGCCAATCCGAAAACTCGCTAAAGCAAAGGCTTTTGAAAAAGTTCTGGTAATAATAACATTTTTATTTTCTTTAACAATATGCTTCATAGAAACACCACAAAATTCATAATAAGCTTCATCAATAATAAATAAAATGCTCTGAAAATTTTCTACTAGTTCTTCTAGCTTATTACTCTCGTGTATTGTCCCCGTAGGATTATTAGGATTGCAAATATATACAATTTTGGGTGAAATATTTTCCAAATATTCCGTTAGACGCCTAAAATCTAACCTGAACTGTTCATCCAATCCAAAATAACAGATATCTGCACCTAAGCTCTCTGCCGAAGCTCTGAAATTATCATATGTAGGTGATACTATTACCACCTTATCCCCCTCTTCTATATAAGATCGAACAATATATTCCTGCAAAGAATCAGAGCTAGCAAAATACTGAATATTCAGAAGATCAATATCATTATAGCTTGCAATAGACTGTAATAATTTATGGTTATTAACGTCCGGATACCAATTTAATTTCCCTGCTTCTAAAAATTGGAGTATATTTTTAGAAACTAACGGAGATGGCGGAACAGTAGCCTCATTCCAATCAAGCTTTAGAATATTTTCATCATAAATGCGCTCCCAGGCTTTATGAGAAACTAAAGCATACGGTTTTAATCTTTTGACATATTTGTTTACAAACATTTTGTTCTACGCACCTAAAGACTCTATTACTTTTATTTTTCCGGTTTTTCTATTTCTAGTTATTTCTTTTACTATTTTTGTTTCAATTTGTAAATCACCTGTTCTTTGCTTAATAGCTTTTTCAATGTCCGATACATCTTCTGCAGACAGTGTTTGATTCGGAAGAAGATAGAGTGTCAAACTGGTATCTATATTTTGTACGATTCTAAATTGTTTGATCTTTGGAAAACCATGCATAACCGTATACATATTAATAGTAGGGATCTTTGTCCCATCCACTTTAACTAAAATATCATCAGACCGGCCCTCGATACTCTTAAATGGAATGCTCAATGTTCTGCCGCAAGGACATTTGTCTATTGCTTTATCCAAAGGAACGGCAATATCTCCGGTAGCATATCTTATAAAAGGCATAACATTATTATACAGAGAAGTAGCTATAATTTGGTTATCATCATCCAATTGAACAATCCCATACTCATCATTATTATGGTAATTCCCAGCCCAACATTGTTGAACCGTTACTGTTCTTTCATTCTGGCCATACCAATCTAAAACCGGGATATCCCAATAGCTTTCTATAGTTTCTCTAAAGGAGGGCAATAATGTTTCAGAAGAAGTGAATAAAACCTTAATTTGAGGAAGTTTTATGTTTTTCTCTCTCAAAAGTAAAGTAAAAATATAAATAGAGCTAGGGTACCCGCGTATCATCTTGGCCTTAGATTCATTAATAATCTTTAAGTACAAATCTAAATTTTTCTCATTGATATCAAAAGGAGATAAATAAAAAAGGTTGTTTTTTTTATCGATCCTATACAATGGCTCGTCCTTTTGTGGCGCATATGTTCTTAAAAGGATAATAGGATCGTTTAAAAAGTAATCATATCCCTCCCCCATAGTTCTCGCACGGCTGCTAAAAATATCCTCATAACAATCACTATCATACGGTAATAAAAATTCGAATTTTTGTCCTGAAGAGCCCGAAGTCTTAGCCAATATCCCCCTATTTTTATTCTTATAAGAAACAAATTTATCCGGGGCCTTTCTAATCTGGTCTTTAGTTATAACAGGAAATTTGTTTAGCTCTTTAAAGGAAAAATGCTGCCAATCTAATTTTATTCTTTTTTCAATATAAAAAGGCACTGTCTCTATAGCATTTTTTAATATAAATTTTAATTTCTCCACTCTTATTTTATATATTTCTTCCGGAGGCAAAAATTGCGATTTTAAATATTTTTTATAAAAGTAAGCTCTATACAAATAACGAAGAATCTTGATCCTAATTTTATGGACTAATCTATTCAAATTATTCTAATTATCAGCTGCGCATTCCGTCGTCTGCGCCAAATCCCAAAACTCAATCGGCCAAACATCTGTTTTCCCAGTCAAAGTATCATAAAGCTTTTCCAGCTCTTCAAGATGCCCTTTTTGGCTTATATTATCTTTGATTTCTTTTACCTTTATCCCATAACCCTTTAAAGACTTATAATCATCCATAACTATAGATTTTTGATCAAAATGGACTTCCAGGTATTCTTTAGATAGTTCTTTGCTCCCGCATGAAAAATAATCAATAATAGCGACCGATCCATCCTGGTACTTCAAGATCAAAGATTTATTATCATCAGATCTTAAACCTTCATTTTTTGGCGTAATCTCTTGGCAACAAAAACTCTCGATCTTGGAGTCTGTAAAGTAGGTCATTAAATCAATAATATGACACGCTTCACCCACAATACGCCCCCCATGCTCATGCACCCAGTGATCATAGGGAATATAACCGGCATTCATTCTATAACGAAGCAGCAAGGGATTAATTCTCTTATCTGTATACTTTTTTATTTCCTGAGCATATTTACTAAACCTTCTATTAAATCCTACCATTAGCACAGGGCTGTCTTTTAAATCCTTATTATCATAAAAAGCTTTTATCTTTACTAAGTCTTCCTTACTCGTGGCTAATGGTTTTTCCACAAAAACATGCTTGCCCGCATTAAGCGCTGCTAAAACCAATCCGGCATGTGTATCATGCCTGGTAGTGATTAGAACTAAATCAACATTTTCATCTTTTATGATGTCCTGATAATCAGTAGTTGCATAATTAGCTTTAAATTGTTGTGCAATGCTTTTGGCGACTTGTCCATTTATGTCTACAACCGCATAGAGGTTATATTTATTTTTTAGCTTTACAATATTTGGTAAATGCATAGCTTGGGCAAAACCACCTGCGCCAACTAAAGCAATGTTTATTGTTTTTTTATTTACAGCTCTTTTATTTAGATAGATTTTTCTATCCTGGTCCAAATAAGCTTTCAATTTTTCTTTGTCTGGTTTTCCATAGTCCAAAATCACCATAAGAGGTTTATTTCCCGGAGCTTTCAACATATCAAAAGCCTTCTCTACCTCAGTAATCGGAACAATCTGATTAACCATCTTATCCAGCTTTATAGCTCCACTGGCAAGCAACCTTAAGTATTCCAACATATTCCTGTTTTCCGTCCATCTTACATACGCATAAGGATAATCAAGCCCTTTCTCTTCATACGTAGCATCATACCGGCCAGGGCCATAGGACGTAGAAATGCAAAAATCAATCTCTTTTGCATAAATGTCTTCTCTATTAATATTCATACCGGAAACACCAACCAGAACCACTTTCCCTTTTTTCCGGCACATCTGAAAAGCATCTGATAATGGTTTATCACTGGAGGTAGCTGCCGTAAAAATCACACAATCAGCGCCATAGCCACCAGACCAATTGCCAATATCTTTAATGGCATCAGTTCTAGTTGGATTTATAATTATTTCTGAACCATATTCTTTGGCTATAGCAAGCCTTGCTTCATCTAAATCTATTGTAGCCACCCTAACTCCGGCCGCGCACAACATCTGAACAGATAAGAGACCTAAAATACCGGCTCCAAAAACCACTGCTTGCTCACCTATCTTTAAATCTGCCCTACGTATACCTTGGATAGCAATGCCCCCTAAGGTGACAGTACTTGCTTCTACAAAATCCAGAGTATCAGGAGTTTTCATCACTAGATTTTCCGGAACATTAACATATTCTGCATGGCTTGCATAACCTGCTCCGGCTGCAGCCACACTATCTCCTATCCGGAATCCTTTTATCCCTGCGCCTATGCCTATTACGATACCTGAAATTGAGTATCCGGTAGGTTTACTCGTATCTAACTTGCCTTTAATCTGCTCAACTGTAGATAGCAGCCCTTCATCTTTCACTTTTTCCAGCACTTTCTTTACCTTTTCAGGCTGTTCAATAGCTTTCTTAAAAAGTGACTTTTTACTATTATTGACTCCGGACATCTCTGTTCCGGCTGAAATACAGCTATTAACAACCTTAATCAGAATCTTGCCATCAGAGACAACCGGCGCGGATACATCTTCTGCCGTTACTTTTCCTTTTCTAACAATAGCTTGTAACATAATTAACTCCTCTTCATTCCCATGCCCCGCATATATCCAGGATTATTTTCTCTTTTAGTAAATTCTTATCTATATTTGTAAAAACACTATGTGCAACTAAAACCACTACGATATCAGCTTGATCTAAAGCTTCCTCGAGCGAGGATATTTTAATATCACGAATTAATACTTCTTCCACGTTCGGCTCGCAAGCCAATATCTCCCCTAATTCCAAACCAATCAGTTTTTCTACGATCTTGATAGCTGGCGACTCCCTCAAATCATCTATATCAGGTTTGTACGCTAAGCCCAAACAAGCAATAACTGGTTTATGAAACTTTTTCGCGACCTGTTTCACTTTTTCAACAACTATTTCCGGCTTAGTGTCGTTGATTTTCCTGGCAAGTTTAATGAGCTGCGCTTGTTCCGGTGCAGAATCCACTATAAACCAGGGATCTACTGCAATACAATGCCCGCCAACGCCAGGGCCGGGATTGAGAATATTTACTCTCGGATGTTTATTAGCTAGGTTTATGAGTTCCCAAACATCTATTTCCAACTTATCCGCTATTAAAGAAAGCTCGTTTGCAAAAGCAATATTTACATCTCTGTAGGAATTTTCACATAGCTTTGCTAATTCTGCTGTAACAGCATTGGTCAAAAAAATCGGGCCTTTTACAAAGGTTTTATAGAATTCATCACAAACTTCTGCCGACTCACTATTAATTCCCCCAATTATGCGGTCATTATAAATTGCTTCATGTAAAATATTTCCGGGCAAAACTCTCTCAGGCGCATGCACGATATACAAGTCTTTGTCTACATTAAGTCCGCTTTTTTTCAAAATAGCAGCTACCTTTTCTGTTGTCTTTGGCGGAGAGGTCGACTCTAAGATAATTAAATTCCCTTTTTTTACAAAGTCAACTATCGAATTAGTAGCCTTTTCAACATAGCTGATATCCGGAACATGATTTTCTTTAAATGGCGTGGGAACACAGATAAAAAACACATCAGCTTTTTCCGGATTCAGGGTAGCCCTAAGCTTACCCGACTGTACCGCAGATTTTACTAAAATATCCAGATCAGGCTCAACTATATGTATTTCACCTTTATTTATAGTATCTACAACCTTTTTTGAAATATCTACTCCTACTACGTCATATCCTTTTGTCGCTAAAAGCGAAGCTGTTGGCAATCCTATATAGCCAAGACCTAATACACAAACTTTATCGAAGCGTTTTTTTTCTTCAAGATTGCTTTCCATCAGAATCCTCTGTTTTTATTTTGTAATAAACTCATTAACTATATTAGCTTTTCTTTTGGGAATCAAGAAACCATTCCACAAATCTGGGAATGCCTTTTTCTATTTTCATTTGCGGAGAATAACCTAAAAACTCCTTTGCTTTTGTGATATCAGCATAAGTTACATCAACATCGCCCGCCTGCCAAGGCGCTTTTTCAATAATTGCGTCTTTATTTAAATTTTTCTCAATTAGACTGATAAGTTTTTTCAAATCCACAGTGTCTGATTCTCCCAAATTAAATATTTCATATTTATTTTGGTTCTCTGGATTTTCTATCCACTTCAAACTTCCCATAATTCCATCTATGATGTCATCAATATAGGTATAATCTCTTTGGGACGTCCCGTCTCCGTACATTTGTATTGGTTTTCCTTTACGGATCAAATCAGTAAACTTATGTATAGCTAAGTCCGGACGCTGCCTAGCCCCATAAACAGTGAAAAATCTTAAAACAACCATTTTTATTCCAAATAAGTCTGCATATGTATGGCACAACAACTCTCCTGCCCTTTTGGTAGCTGCATAAGGAGATATAGGCTTATCTACTCTATCCTCTTCTGAAAAAGGAAGCTTCTTATTATTACCATACACTGAAGAAGAGGAACCAAAAACAAAATACCCGACTTTCCGTACTTTGCAAAATTCAAGCATATTTTGAGTGCCCAGTATATTTGCTTCCGCATAACCTAAGGGATCTTGGATGGATGGACGGACACCCGCCTTGGCAGCAAGATGGATTATCATCTTTATTTTTTTACTTTCCAAATTTTTGAAAATATCAGTCTGATTGGTAATAGATAACTCTAAAAATTCAAATTGATCTGGCGCTTGCGCTTTAGCTCTTATCTGCTCTAAATTCCTTATCTTTATGTCTTTATCATAAAAAGGATCAAAGTTATCAATCCCTATAAGGTTATACTTCTCAACTAATAATCTCTCACAAAGATGGGATCCAATAAATCCGGTCGCCCCGGTAACAAGTATATATTCTTTACTATCATCCATCATTTTTTCTGCCAAACAACTATAACCTATTCTCTATAACTTCCAATATTTGTTCAGCAGAACGGCCATTTCCATATGGATTCAATGATTTAGCCATTTTCTCATATTCTTTCTTATCATCTATGAGACGCGCTGTTTCTTTAAAGATTATGTCTCTGTCTGTACCTACCAGTTTTGCAGTTCCTGCTGAAATCCCTTCAACTCTTTCAGTGACATCACGCATTACTAAGACCGGCTTTCCAAGAGAAGGAGCTTCTTCCTGAATACCACCGGAATCAGTTAATACCAAATACGATTTATTCATAAGCCAAATCAAATATGGATAACTTAATGGCTCTATCAAATGAACGCCTTCAATACCAGATAATAATTTATTCACAGGCTTTTGCACCTGTGGATTGAGATGCACAGGGTAAACTATCTCTATATTATTAAATCTTTGAGAAATATCCCTTAAGGCGCCACAAATATTCTCAAATGGCTCCCCAAAACTTTCTCTACGGTGTCCGGTTACCAAAATAATATTTTTACTGAAATCTATTTTGGAGAAGAACTCCGTATAATCATTATGGGATTCTTGCTTTATTAATTTCAAACCTAAAAACAGGGCATCAATTACTGTATTCCCTACTTCCCAAACGTTATTGGTAATACCTTCTTTCATAAGATTCTCAACTGCTTTTTTAGTGGGGGCAAAATGGAAATCTGCTAAATGGCCGGCTAATTTTCTATTTATTTCTTCCGGAAAAGGTGAATATTTGTGGTTGCTCCTCAAACCAGCCTCAATATGAGCTATTTTTATTTTCTTATAAAATCCAGCTAATGCTCCTAAAAAAGCGGTGGTGGTATCGCCTTGAACAAAAATCAAGTCAGGACTAGCATCTTCTAATATTTTTTCTAAACGCTTTATTCCTTCAGAGGTAATATCAAATAATGTCTGATCTGACCTCATCAATTCCAGATCATAGTCTGGTTTGATCTGAAAAAAATCCAATACCTGATCAAGCATAAGTCTATGCTGGGCAGTCACGCAGATCTTTACATTAAAATGGGATACATTTCTCTTAAAAACATTAATAAGAGGAACTAACTTTATGGCTTCAGGACGGGTCCCGAAAATAAAAAGAACTTTCTTCAATAAATCTCCCCTACAATCCTCATCCTTAACGAGCTCCTCTGTTACTCAATACTGCAGGAATTGTTTTAAGCAGCAACTTTATATCATTAGCAAAAGAATAATTATCAATATAATCTATATCCAATTTAACCCAGTCCTCAAAATCCATAATTTCATTGCGTCCAGAAACCTGCCAGGTACAAGTAATCCCTGGTGTAACCGCTAACCTCTTGCGCTGCCAACTCTTATATTGAGCCACTTCCTCAGGTATTGGCGGCCGCGGCCCGACTAATGACATATCTCCTCTTATGACATTAAAGATCTGCGGCAATTCATCTAGGCTTGTTTTTCTTAAAAAACTCCCAACTGTGGTTATCCTGGGATCCTTTGCAATCTTAAATACAGGACCTGCCATCTCATTATATTTCATAAGGGCTTCTTTTTTCTTTTCAGCATCAGCCACCATTGACCGGAATTTATATAGAGTAAACACTCTCCCGTTTTTGCCCATCCGTTTCTGCTTGAATAATACAGATCCTTTTGAGGAGAGCTTTACGGCTAAAGAAATAACAAACATCAATGGTGAAAATAAAACCATAAGCAATAAAGAGACCCAAAAATCAAAAATCCGTTTAAGCCTCTTTGCCTTTATTTCCAATTTATCCCGGTAAAGGTTCTGAAAATCTTTTTTTGTTGTACTATAAAGATGACAGTTCTTTCCCTGGACTATTGTTTCTTTAATCATATTTTTGTATTGCTTCTTATTTGAAAACGGAGTTAAGAAAATTATCTCATCTACTACCCGGCTTCTTAAAACATCTTCAAACTTCGTATAATTACCTAAATATTTTAAGCCTTCCATTTTCGGAGACTGTACAAGCGCAGGGCTTAAATACCCGATCCCCTCAATACCCCAACGGTTGTTCTTAAATATTTCATCCGGTGTATGGATATAGGTCCAATCATCTCCCACTAATAGCACATATCGTTTATTAAAACCTTTGCTTCGTATATAGAACAACGCCAATGATACTGAAAGCCCCTTAAGAAGAAAAAACAATGTGGAAAAAACATAATAACTTCCTAAAAGTTTTAAATAACTATTAATCGATAAAGGCACCAGAAATTGGACCATTGAATATAAACAGGCAGAAAAAAACAAATGGAGCATTGTACCCTTAATAATTAAACTGGCCTGACGCAGGATAGAATAGAACCGTCTTGAACTATAGAGCCCTACAGAGCTAAAAATAACTATTTGTAAAAATACTATGGAAAGAAAAAATCCATTAATAAAATTAGGTACTAATTCTATTCTGGTAGATAATTTTATCAATAATCCTACAATAACAATGCCTATGGTAAAATCAATACTGTATTCAACCGCTCGGAAAATATGCGCGTACTTTTTTAACATCGCCGTTCCTTCAAACTGGACAATATTTTAGATTGACAAAAAACCTTATTCTCCATATTGATATGCAATTCCAAGGTGCTTCCCTTTCTCCAGGGTAACATTATTTGCAACATAACCCAAAGGCTCATTGCTCAAGTTCTTTATCCCCTCTACTGCCTGGCTCAACATATGACGATTGGTATTTTCCAGGTCAACAACAAAAACATACCCATCTGATTTTGTAAATAAAATCGAAACATCCGCCACAACATTAAAAGGAGGGGCATCAATTAAAACCATATCATATGTTTTTTCTACTTCTTCGATAATAGAGCTAAAGGCCTGGCTCTCTATTAACTCAGCAGGATTTGGAGGGATGGGCCCTGTTGTTAAAACAAAAAAATTAGCAATATCAGTACTCTGAATTGCTTCTTTTAAAGCAATGGAATGCGTTACAACATTAGTCAGACCAACCCGATTTTTTAAACCGAAAACTTTATGGATCTTTGGTTTCCTTAAGTCTGAATCGATTAAAAGCACTTTTTTACCAAGCATACATTGCGTTAAAGCTAAGTTTGCCAGGACGGTCGTCTTTCCTTCACCTGGACCGCTGCTTGTAACTACTACGGTCTTTAGTTTTTTATCAAAATGAGTATAATGCATATTTGTACGCAAAGTCCGATAACTTTCTGCAATCGGAGATTTTGGCGAAACTTTGGTTATTAAATCGTTTTTACCTTGGCTTTCTATATCCTTAGGTATCAGCCCAATTCTATTCCATTTTGTAATCTTATCAATTTCTTCAAGGCTCCTTAAACTTTGATCCAAATATTCCAGACACATAGCTACTCCGCCACCTAAGCAAAGCCCAAAAAACAAAGCCAACATAACCCACTTCCTCTTTTTGGGAAAAACAGGTTTTTTCTCTGTTTCACCTGGCTCAATAACGCGTATTGATGCAATTTGCGCTGCTTCAGCAATTTTGGTCTCTTCCAAATGCCTTAAAAGATTATTATAAATTTCGCTCTCAATTTTCACATCACTAAGCAAACGTGCCAAAGCAATTTCTTTTGGCGGTAGTTTACGAAGTTCAGCATCAATTTTTTTAATCTCCAGCCCAAAAGCTTCTGCCGCAGCTCTTAGAGAAAACGATTCAATATCTAACTCATTTAAAGCTTGTTTCCATTGAGGAACAAAAGGCGAAGATCTATTGCTGGCACTGCTCATTCTCTTTTTCAAACGTCGTATTTGTGCTTTTACTGCTTTGGCTTTAGACTCTGTTTCAATTTTAGATACGGTAATCTCTGATAACCTAGCTATTATGGTCTCTGTGCCTTTATCTAAGGATATCACGCTTTTCTCTGCCTGATATTTTATTAGTTTTTCCTCTGAAAAATGCAGGCTTTGTTTATGCAGGTCCAACTGGTTTTCCATAAATACCCTGGCCAAGCGTGATTCTTCCTGATTTATCTCTCTATCATTTTTAACAGCAACATTAGCTATGGTATTTACAATATCTGCTGCCAATTTCTTATCTTTATCTCTGTAGGCTATAACAATGACGTTTGTATTCCTCACGGCTGAAACTTTTACTTTTTTTGTAAAGCCAACTATATCGAAAGGTTCTCCTTTTTTATCACGTAAATCCAAAGTCTCGATTACTTCCCTCAGGATAGGTCTGGTCTTAATAATCTCGATCTGCGTAGTAACAGGATCTGATTTACCCATACTCCCTGCCCCCATAAAATCAGCCATACCCATAAGGCTTTTTAAGGGAGAGGAAGTACTGTCTTTTACTAAAACTTTGGCTTTGGATTCATATACGGGAGAAACAATTAAAAGCATAATAAAAGCTAATAATACAACTCCTGTAAAAACACCAATAACATACCACTTACGCCGTAAAAAAATATAATAATATTCTAACAATTCCATAATTAATTACTCCAAATCATCATTAATTTTTGCTCCGGAAAGGATTGTAAATTGCTCTTCGCCAATTAATTCTTTTATTTCTGCCATTGCTTTCCGATACAATGTGACAGAAACGTCCGGGCTATGCATATCCGTAGCTAAGTAATCAATTAGCTTCTCCTTTAATAAGGTTTCCATGCATTCCTTAGCGGATGTGCCATAATAACCCAAAATACTTAATATATTCGCCTGGAGCTGTGCCCCATCATTTTTTTGGTCCCATACCTGGTCTATTTTTTTGTGGAACTGGTCATACCTTTCAATATGAGCAATAATCGGCTGAATATTCTTTGTTTTCAAAAAAAACAGCATCTCGTCTACATATCCTCCCCAATCCCCGCTTAAAGGACCTTCCACAAGAATCTTATTACCTAAAATAGGGATCTCTTGATTATTTATTCTTTGATAAATAGTTTCGTCCAAGTATACTTCAGCAAAAACATCTAATTCCAAATTAATATTATTTTCTGACAATTTCTCCCTTAACATCTGCGCCTTTTCTTCAATCTTCAAAGCATTATTTTCATAATAAAAGCTCATAACATGCGGGGAACAGAATACCTTCTTATACCCCAGCTCAACACACCCCTTGGCCATTTCTATTGAACTGGTTATATCCTCTGGGCCATCATCTAAGCCAAACAATATGTGGTTATGTATATCTATCATTGCTTAAATGCATCATAAATAATAACTGTATCTCTGGCTACGCCAAAAAATAAGCCAAGATCTTTCCAGTCAGCAAAAAAATGTTTTGCCACATAAATGATGTCACCCTCCTGCATCTCAACGTCCACCGGTGTAATAACTGACTGTATTAAATCAGCCCGGATCTTTTGAATATATACTTTATCCCCTCTACGGCGGACAATTCCAATATTATTCATATCTGCCTTATCGGTAAACCCCCCTGCTTCGGAAAGATATTCCAACGGATTAGCTTTAACCACAAAAGGCTTTCCCCCAGGACTACAAACCTCTCCTAAGACATAAACATGGGAAAATCCTTTTCTAACAATAATGGAGTCGCCTTCTACCAGCGGAAAGTTTTGGTCTAATTCACTATTCTCAACTAACTTATATATATTTGCCTCAAAAACATTTTCCCCACCGCGCATTATCACAACTTTAGATTTATCTGCCAAAGACGAAAAGCCCCCAGCCATTTTAACGGCATTCAATAATTTGTTCCTGGTCTTGTCCCACCTTGGAATCTCGACCAGCCCAGGAGCATTTACTTCTCCTATAACATATATTTTATTGCTCCTGATAGTCTTTTGTAAAACAGATACTTCAACTCCTTTGTAAAAATTAGAAAGCTTTTTCTTGATCATCGTCTCAACTTCCGAAGGCGTTTTCCCTGCCACATAAAAAGCCCCAATATTTAAAAGATATACTCTGCCGTTATTTGAAACTTTAACCTCATGAGGATCTATCACCTGATAAGTCGGCATTTGGGTAACAGTGCCTAAAATAAGGTCTGTACGCTTCTCGTCAACCGCGTGAAAAGAAAGAATATCCCCTATCTCGATAACATCCTCTGCTATTGCAAAACTACAATTTAAGACAATAGCTAAAATCAATAGTATTTTTTTCATTATATTTCCCTCTTCCTAATTCCAAAGCTCTAATTCTAACAAAAAGCAAAACGTTTTGAAATAACAAGAATAGAATCCCTACCTGGCTTACCGCCTGCCATAGGATATTTGGGGGGGAGCATATATCCAGCGCACTAGTGCGTTGGATTAAAGACGAAAAAAGATGGCCTATGCTTTATCCGATCATAGTTATGAAACCTAGCTCATCGCAGAAATCTGATCTTTGAATCCACCCGCGCAGCCTAGAAGTAGTCAGCTAGCGTCAAATTCACGAGTGCGGAC
>JBHPDY010000035.1:0-14525 GCA_042577605.1 Candidatus Margulisiibacteriota bacterium | reverse complement strand
GCTATTATTAGTAGCAATTATTATTGTTCCATTGCTATCTTTAACATGCACATATCCTACTGGCATGGTAGTACCAATACCCACCATATTATCAGTTGCGGTCAAAATAGCGCTGCTGCCAAGATCTGTTGCTGTACTAATAGAGAATCCTTCTTCCTGGTTAACACCTAGATAAAAACTGTTTTGATTATTGGCTATTTTTAAAGCTGCGCTGCTATTTAAATTATTATTTAAGATGAGAATAGCATTATCCGGGCTATCAACTTGTAGTACCGCACCTGGATCTGTGGTGCCAATACCTAATCTACCATTAGCATAACCAAGATAAATAGGTGCATTTGCATCACCGTCATCAAATGTAATAGCTTGATATTGTCCGGCTGCATTGGTACCGCCTGAAATGAATAGGCCTTTACCATCTGTATTATTTGCAGTATTTTCAAATTTGGCTACATAGTCCTGCATATTTGTTTTGACATTAAGTGAAGCACCAGGGTTTAAAACACCAATACCAAGGCTATCTTTGGTAACGACCAGTGAATCAGTTCCGTTGGTAACAATATGGAGCCTGCCCTTGGGAGCAATGGTTCCGATACCTATGGCATTTGCTGTTACAAAGAAGGTATCTAGGCCAATTTGAAGGTCGCCAACCGGGCTAAGGATATTTATGCCCAAAGCGCTAAAAGTAGGACGGTCATTCTCTCCAAGTCCCATAACATCTCTAACAACATTAGCGCTTACAACAATCCACATTTCTGGGCTACCATTACCATAGATAAAATTACCTTTATTTGCTTTTAAGTCTGCTATATCCGCAAGTTCATCCGTATGCCCGGCTACTCCGCTTCCGCGTATTGATAATCCTTCAACATATAATTTACCATCTATACTAACCACAAAATCATCTCCAAAGTCTTTAACCACAAAAGCATCCGAAGAAGAACCGACACTTACTTTAAAGTCTTTGGTAACATGCAAAGTTGCCTCTGCATTTGTAACCCCAATCCCCAATGATTTACTGATAAGCATGTCACCAGAGGTAACAGTCCAGTTTGAACCTGCAAAAGTACCGATAACTACTCCACCGCTTGGCACCTGTATGGCCTCGTTCAAAGCTATTATTTCGTGCCTATTTGTATCTCCTGCCAGCCCTGATTGATAATCAGACAACCAAACACCTTTGGTATTAATCAGATAATTATTGGCCAGTGAAATATTTCCGGATACTTCTAAGGCTGATGAAGGATTTTTCGTCCTTATTCCTACCATGTTGTTGGTAACGACTAATGTATGGCCGAAAGCACTGATTATATGCAAATCACCAGAGGGCAGCAAAGTACCAATCCCTACCCTTTCTTTAGTAACTGCTAAGGCTTGAATGCCGACATGAAGATCTGCTAAGGGCACACCAACAAAACTGGCACCTAAACCTATTTGGTTAAAAGTTGGTGAATCACCTTTGCCAAGGCCTAAATATATTCGAGCATCATTTCCAGAGGCCGTAGACCAATCAGATCCATCTCCTACAATAAAATTACCGTTATCCGTAGGTAAAACAGCCAGTCCGTTCAATCCTTCGGTAGTGCTGGCAACAGGTTCGCCTTTAATATATATGGAATCAGCATTAATAGCACCGCCGACATCTAAATCGTAGTTTGGATTTGCCGAAGCAATACCGACCTTACCGTCAGCACTGACAAGGATACTATATTGTTGGGCTGGTACGCTTACCATAAATGGAATATCGCCTGCATTTGCAGAAACATGCAAATTAGCTGACGGTAACAAAGTATAAATACCAACTTTATTTTCAGTAACAATAAAGGTATTCGCTTCAATATGGATTGTGCCCATAGGAGCTGTAATCCCGCCTAAACCTAATCTGGTAAAACCAGGACTATCCTGAGTTCCCAGTCCTAAGACGTGCCTGGCATTATTATTCCTGGCCACCAACCAATTTACGCCGTTAGAGTAAATCATATTTCCATAATCCCTAGTTAGCTGTGCTAGATCTAATAATCCAGGGGTTTGAGTGGCAACCAGATCACCGTTAAATCTAATTTCTGTTGAGTTAATTACACCGTTTACATCTAAAGTATAAGCTGGATCTTCTTTGGCAATCCCTACATACCCGTTTCTGCTAACGACCATAAGGACTTGAGTAGGATTAGAGCTGGTTATACGAAGTGCGGAAATATTTTCAGATGGTAATATATGTAAAGTTGATTCAGGGAATAACATGCCTAAACCTATTCTATTACGGGTAACAATCAAAGCTTCCCTTCCTTCACTGAAAACTTCTAATTCTCCTTTAACTGACTGGTCTAGGCCATAACCCGGACGGTCTTTAAGGTTAATTCCCACTCTTTTAAACTTAGCGTCTGTATCTGGACCCAAATCAATTTGATTTAATAGGTCATTTTTATCAGATGCTTCCCATTTACCACCGGAGAAAATCAGAACTTCTCCTTCTGAAGAACCTACTGAAGCACCTGTAATCTGGGTATAAAAGGCAATGTTGCCGTCATCAATTAAATTTGCGCGGTCAGATCTGATCCCTTGTTTTGAACCTAGACTTATAAATGGCGCTAAATGAGTTTGAGCATTATTATATAGATTATTTAGGTATATTTTCTCGGTATATGCGTCACCAACAACAGTTAGATCATAAGTAGGCGAAATGGTGTTTATACCAACATTATTACCTGTAACCACAAGGGCATCATTTACATTAGTTCCATTAGGCAACCTGCTTTTAACATGGAATTGTCCTTGAGGAGTATTAGTTCCAATTGCTACTTCGCCGCCATATTGATCTCCGTAAACATCAACATAAAATGTATCATTTTGTCCTATATGAAGGTCTGCTTGCGGGATAGTAAGTCTACGAAGGCCTAATTTGTTTAAAGTTGGAGTATCTGCCAAACCTAGGCCAAGAATAGCTCTGGCATTATACTTGCTCGCTGTCTTCCAGGTATCTCCGTCAGCATAGATAATATTATTGTTAGCTGTTGATAAACGGCCTAAAGCTTTGAGGGATTCTGTCTTGGTAGCAACTTCATATCCTTCCATTAATATTTTATCTTTTACATTAAGTATACCGTCTATTTCTAACGTATACTGAGGATCAGCTGTATGAATACCTATATTACCGTTCTGGCTAACTACCATATAAATATCCTCGCTAGGTAAAGGCCCGGAAACTTTAAAAGGGGCATAATCTGCAGTAGTGCGTATTTCAAGAGATGTATCCGGAGAATTAAGCCCTATACCAATTTTATTTTGTGTTGCGATCAGAATAAACTGCTCGATCCCTGAAGAAATATGAAAAGGACCTGCAGGAGTAGCTGGCCCGATACCAACATAATCTTCTGCAGCTTTAAGATAACTACCTGTAGCAACTATCCAGTCACCATCAGCCCCGCCAGTAGAGGCCACCACACCATCAATTTTAACGCTTCCTTCAACATAAAGCACAAAATTACCCGGATCTTTTGGATCTTGATATCTTGGACCAATATAAACTCCGTTTTCAGTTACTACAAACATATTATTTCCGAAATTAACATTTGGAGTAGCTGTTAAACTAAATTGAGGATTCACGATACCTACCCCGACTTTATCATCTTTAACTATTAAAGCATCGGGTATATGTAAAATACCTTCCGGTTCAGTTGTACCGATCCCTACCCTATTATTGGTGACTACGATAGTGGTTTGGGAACCGGAGATAATATGAAGGTTTCCTGAAGGTTCTTTTGTTCCGATCCCGATATCACCATTGTCCTTGATTATTAATCTAGTGCTATCAGAGGTTAAAAATTCCAGGTCTACAAGAGTGGTGGGATTGTTCCATCCATTCACATAATTAGTTTTATCCTGGACAACTGCGAGTATTGTAGCTCTCTCATCACCGGTTAAAACAAGATCAAGGCCGGTTTTAGGTATATAGGTAACACTCCCTGGGGATTCATTCTTTAGTTTGATTCCAAGATAGGTATCATAATTAGATCCGTTAAACTGCAAATGCAAAAGATCTGAAGGGATATTGGTACCGATCCCGATCCTATTACCGGTAACAAGCAAACTGGTTTCAAAACTTAAACCAATCTGGTTTACTACATGGAACCTGCCTTCAGGTACTAATGTGCCAATTCCAACATTACCAAAACTATCTAATATAATATTTCCCGTACCGCTTGCTCCTGTTGATTGTGCAATAAAGATATTATTATTATTTCCGGAAACATGCAGGTCAGCCAGAGGTTGAAGCATATGAATACCGACCTTATTGCCTGTAACAATTAGATCCTGCCTTGCGCCTAAAGCAATAGCCTCCCGGCCTTCATCTATGCCCTGGACAAGCCATTCGTTTCCAGTCGAAACAACTATTACTCCATTGGCGGGATTGCCAAAAGCTGTCAAAGAAACATTATTAACAAATAATCCCGAGGCGTTTAAGGTTCCTACAACATCTACGTTATATTGCGGATCAGATGTCCCGATACCAATGTAACCATCATGGGTTACTACTATATTATTAGGGAGATCAGGGGAATCAACATGAAAATATCCCAGAACATTTTTTGTTCCTATGGCTAGATTCCCATTATCTACTAGGATAATATCTCTCCTAATAGTTCCGTCTTGGGTACTGACTATATGAAAATCTCCTAATGGAGTCTCGGTCCCGATACCAACCTGGTCAAATAAATTATAGACAACTTTTTTAGATTTATCATAATCCCAGTCGCTATCAGAAATATCGGCAGCATCGCCAAGGCCCTGAAAAATACCTCCATCAACCAGTAAACTTCCGTTTATTCTAAATTTATAATTGAGTGGGTCAGTAGTACCAACTGTAATTGCATTGTTGGTGACTAAAAATAATGTGTCTCCAATTTCAAATTGTCCTTTAGGGGTAAGGGTTCCGATGCCAACTCTATTACTAGTAACAATTAACACCTGTTCATCTGCATTAACAATATGCAAGCTTCCTGATGGAACTGTGGTTCCAATACCAATTAAACCATTATTTTTAATAACTAATTTTGCAGCTGGCTGGGTAGCGCCAACAGCAAAAATTATATCCTTGGCTTCATTGCTCCTGGACTGCAGGATAACATGCCCGCTTTGATTGAACGGATAACCGGTCCCCTGGCCGGAAGTCTGATAAATCACTCCGGACCATTGATTCTGAACCCAGGCATCTTGTGGTAATGGAAACTGAACAAAGCCTTCCTGATCGGATAATATCCCACCGGAAATGCGCAAATTTCCGCTTATAACCAAGGCTTCAGTCGGATTAGCTGTACCTATTCCTATGTTGCCCAATGGACTAACTACTAAAATATTAGGTGTGTTTGCAGAACGCACCAGAAGAGGAAAATCATCTACAATTTCAAGTCTGGCAACTGGGTTTGCGGTTCCTATACCAATTCTATTGCCCGTAACAACAAAAGTATCCTTTAAAATACCGGGTTGAAGAGGACTCTCGCTTTGGATATGAAATACGCCCTGGGGATTAGCAGTGTTTACACCAACCAAGCCACTTTGCGAGATAAATAAATGAGGTTTCGTCTCGGTCCGCACTACAAACAATGGCTGGGTAGGAATTCCTGGCTCATTAACATCTAGCTTGGCAATAGGCTGAATTGCGCCTATGGCTACGCCATTTTCTGTTGCTAATAATAAATTCTTCCCTGAACTAGTGATATGAAAAATACCTTGAGGATTTTCCGTCCCGATTGCAACTTGTCCTAATTTATTAATAATGAATTTTTTTACACCCTCGTTTGATATTGTTAAAAGATTGGCAACCGCGTCAGAAGAAACATTCAAATCCAATAATGCTTGAGGCTCAGAAGTTCCAACTCCTACAGCATTAACTGTAACTACAAAAACAGCATTACCATCTTTTTGAATGTGGAGAAGATTAGATGGATTAGATGTGCCCAGGCCAATATTTCCAGACTGTCTGGCAACAAAAACCGATTCATCCTCTTTCTGGATTATAAATAATTGATGGTCGCCTTCCGGGCCATTGTACTTAATATGCACCATTCCGGTTGGGACTTTTGTTCCGATACCTATCCTGTTCCCTGTTATTACCAAGGTATCGCCCAGATAATCGGTCCTGCCTAGGCTTTTAACATGAAGGTTCCCTGATGGTGAATCTGTTCCGATACCTATTTTTATATCCGGCAGATTATTATAAACCACTCCTGATTTTATACTCCAGTCACTATCCGTATTTAATCCTGCTGCTGTATCAATAGAACCTTCTACTTTCATATTCCCTATAATATGTAAAGCAAAATCTGTATCCGGAGTGCCTGTTTGGATACCTACATTGCCGGAAGGCCCGACAACCAAAGCATTGGGTGAATTTATGGTGCCTACCATTAATGGATTTTTTCCTAATACATGTAAATTAGCTATAGGTAATGAAAAGCCTATACCAACACGATTATTAGTAACCACCAGGGTATCTGCTTTATAAGGTACCGGTGAATAATTGGTAATAATATTATCCGAACTGCGGATATGTACAATACCGGCAATATCCGTAGTATCAATTCCCAGTTTGTTAAAATAGACATCGTCTGAAGGTGATAAAGCCATATATTTTTTAAAGTTCGGCGAGGTGATTGTTGTCCAGGTATCTCCGTCTGCCAGGATCAAATTACCATTTTCCGTAGCCAGCTGCATGATAGCTGATATTTTTTCATCGCCTTCTTTGGAGCTGTAGACAGTACCTCCGATGTAAAGAGCATTGGCATTTATTGTCCCTTGAACATCAAGATCGTATTGCGGAGTAAGCGTTCTAATCCCGACCTTGTTCCCTAAAACAATAAAATTCGTGGAGACAGCTAAATTCTCTTCTATAAAAGTATCGCCCAAAACTAAAAGAGTTGAATCCAAACTGGATATCTTTTGACCTAAAACAGTATAGGATGGATCATTTATTTTTGAGGTTAAATTTATTTGGCTTCCTAATAAAATATTTTTGGAGACTGTGAGTAGAGAAAAATTCATATCCTGTGGGATTTCTTCCGCATAAGCAGCCCGAAAAGCATATGGAACAGAACCGACCGGGATCTCTAATTCCTGGCCGTCTACAAGCAACCGGAAATTAGGTGTTAAAATATCAAAATTATCCGTGGTAAAAGGAGTAATGCTCCCTAGATTTAATGTACATACGCCTTGCTGAAAATCAATACTTTTATGAAGTTCCTGCCAAGTAGTCACTTGGTTACCTGAAAATAATTTAACAACTATTTGTCTTTTACCTTCTAATAATACATTGTCATCGGCAATTGTCGCAGACAGGAGTATTTTTGCTGGCGGAGGGGCCGCCAAAACTATGGTTTTCACTAAGAAAACCGAAATAAAAACCAAACAAATTAATAAAGCCTTTGAGAATAATTTAATCTTATTTTTCCTGTCTGTTTTATTTTCTAGCATAAGAACCTTCCTAAAATAATTTCTTAAAATTAGACCTAATTATACATACGAACCTTGCTAAAATGCCATACTTAGAGACATATAATGATTTGTACTATAATCAACATGATCGCAATTTTCATAGGCATAATCTACTCTTAATCCGAATAAATTCAGCCCCACTCCCAACGTTTGGATATGAAGTACATTTTTGGTCCCGAAATATTCTTTATACCCACCATACATATGAAGGAGTTTTAAAAACCATGGACTATAGTGCAAACCCAGGTTTATTAAATTCCTCGACCTGTCCTCCCTCCCTTTAACTTGGCCCAAGATATCAAAATCACCCAGGTTATATTTTCCTCCGAGAACAATCATATAAGGATAGCTTTCTTCTCCGCTATAATTACTGTCGCTGGAATCCTCATATTTTAACTTTAATGACCTTAAAACATTTTTGCCTACTAAACTTACTTCGAGCGGCTCTAATTCCATTATCATACCCACATCAAGATTCCACCCTTCACTGCTGTAGGAATCCATGCTGTTCTTATAATAATTGGCTGCACAGCCAACCTGCAACCACTCATTAATACCTAGTCCGTAAGCTAGCTTTCCAAGCATATTTTCATACCTGTAATAATATTCAATATCATACCAGCCTGATACTTGCATTGTATGAGGTATTCCGCCAACGCTGGCGTCCATAAATCCGATGCCGAATGCTCCAAAGTCAGTTTCTAATGCAACACCTATATTTCTGTAATCAACTTCGCCCATAAGTTTTGTGCCGAATGCTGCGATTGATAGCCCCTTAACACGTTTTAAGCCGGCCGGATTTTCAAAAATTGTAGCTGCGCCGTCTTCAAATCCCTCGATGTTACCCAAGCCGATCATACGGGCTGAAGTTCCCAGCTCAGTTAATAACAAAGCTTCGCCCCCTGAGGCATTAAGACCTATACAGCTTACTGCCAGGAATACGATCATCATAAATAATATTTGTAATTTATTGTTCATCTTTTTTCGGTTCTTTTATCTTTTGGTTCTATTCTTTTTTGGTTTATCAGAGACGTGATGAATCATGTCTCTACGTTCTTAATTGTTTTTTGCATTCTATGGGACTATGCCTAGTTTTCCTCTTCCGAGAATTTTGCCGTCGTGCATTATTATGTAGAAATATACTCCGGCTGGCAATCTAAACCCGTCTAATGTGTTAATATTAAACGGAACTTCATTCTTTAAATATTGACCACCTATTTCATTGGCCCCTATTATTTTTCTAAAAACTTCGTGAGCAAACATATTGTACATCCTGATCTCTATGTCCATTGCTTTTGATAATTTGTAGGCAATTACGCCGCCTTCTGACATTCTTAATGGATTCGGGTAAACCAGCGGGATTCCGATTATGGCTGGTTCTGTATTGCTTAGGATTATGGAATCCACTGAAATATTTCTAACTGGCAGGACAGAAATTATATTGGCTCTGTACATGCTTATAGTTTCACCGCTTTCGGCCATAACAGTGGGCTTGATTGATACGGAATTAAACGAAGTTGATCTGAGTGACAGTTTTCCGTAAATGCTGGTAGAAACAAATAGCATGAAAGAAAGTATTAAGATTTTCTTAATCTGATGGTTAAAAGTCATTATTCGTCCTTTAAACAAAAAGTCCATTACTTATTCAACCAGCTGGATGGCCAAAACGATGAGTATGGACAAAGCCTGTGTCCCCCAAGTACCACCCCCCTCTAATTTTTGTACATGAATAAGATCGTTGATTTCTTTAAAAAAAATGCATAGAAATCTTGTGTTATATTTTTAGGCTTAAATTCCTATTATTTATTAACACTAATATCCAAATTTAACAGCTGTTTTTTAAACTATTTTGAACTAATAAACGGTCTGCTATAGTGATATTTACCATTGCTTCTATTACAGGGACTATCCTCGGACATATGCATGGATCATGCCGGCCTGAGACCTTAAAGCATATTTTTTCATTTTTCTCATTAACTGAATTTTGTTCTTTATCAATAGACGGGGTTGGTTTCACTGCTATTCTTAAAACAATTTCCTCGCCATTAGAAATACCGCCTAAAATCCCCCCAGCATTATTTGTTCTGGTTTTAATCTTTTTATTTTCCAGATAAAGCTCATCATTACACTGGCTGCCTTTCATACCAGCAACCGAAAAACCAGCGCCAAACTCAATACCTTTAACTCCGCCGATAGAAAGTAAAGCCTGGCCCAACTTTGCCTCTAATTTGTCAAAAACCGGATCACCCAGGCCAGGGGGGCAACCGGTTACAACTGCTTCTATAATGCCTCCTAATGAATCCCCTTCTTTTTTAGCCTTAGAAATAAGCGTGGTCATTTCTTTGGCTTTTTCAGGATCGGGACATCTGACGGCATTTGAGTTTATGGTTTTCAAATCGATTTTCTCAGCATATATATTATTTACGGCGAGGGTATAAGCAGTTACAGCTATTCCTGCTTTGGCAATTATTTTTTTAGCAACCGCACCGGCGGCAACCCGGGCAGCTGTTTCACGGCCGGAAGACCGGCCTCCGCCACGATAATCTCTTAGTCCGTATTTTAATTTATAAGTTAGATCTGCATGTCCAGGGCGAAAGATGTTTTTAATCTGTTCATAATCCTGAGATCTCTGATCTGAATTTCTGATCAGCAAAGATACCGGCGTTCCTAATGTTTTACCTTGAAAAACCCCTGATAATATTTCAACTTTATCTGCTTCTTTCCTTGGTGTTGTGATCTCACTTTGTCCTGGCTTGCGTTTATCCAAATCTTCTTGAATATCCGATTCATTTAAAGCTAGTCCCGGTGGAACACCATCTATAACCACGCCCAGAGCTTGGCCATGGCTTTCGCCAAATGTAGTAATACGGAATAAACAGCCGAAAATATTACCGGTCATATTTTTTCTCTTTCTTTACAAATTCGGCAATACTGCCTTTTTTAGGCATTGCCAATGATCCTGTCCTAACAATAGAAATAACGTCATGGGAATAGGAGGTTTTGAGAAATTGTTGAATCTGTTCCCTGTCACCGGAAAATTCAAAAATCTCCATATCTTTGTGCTGAAAAATTACCCTTGCCCGAAATTTTTCCATCTCTTGAATAAATTGCTTAAAATTAGGGTTCTTTTTACTGATTTTCACTAATACCATTTCAGTTTGAACATAATCTTCAGGGCTGCAAATATGGACCGAAAGAACATTAATAATTTTCCTGAGTTCAAGGTCCATTCTTTTTACACGTTCATCTGTCTCTTTCACGTCAATTGTCATACAGGAAACGTTTTCATCTGTGGTGGGGGCAACTGTTAAGCTGGTGATATTAAACATGTGCCTGGAAAAAATACGCGCGATTCTGGTTAATACCCAGAATTTATTTTCTACTAAAACAGAAAATGTTGTGATCATTCTGACTTCTGTCCTTTCATTATGTTTTACGGGAGACGTGATTCATCACGTCTCTACGTTTGGTTTTGTCCGTTTTTTCCCCATTTTTAATTTTTCATTTTTGCAGGAGCATATCCTTTGAAGCCTTTCCGGCTGGAACCATTGGATAAACATGCTCGTCTTTATCTACAATTGCGTCAAGCAGGAATGCTCCTTTATGGTCCAGCATTGTTTTAATCCCGGATTTTAATTGAGATGGATCATCAATCCGTAATGACTCAACTCCATAAGCTTTAGCAACTTTAACAAAATCAGGGGCCACTGATATATCTGTGGCCATAAATCTTTGTTCATAAAACATATCTTGCCATTGACGTACCATTCCCAAAGATGAATTATTTAAAATAATAACTTTTACCGGAACATTGTCATCTATTAACATAGCCATCTCTTGAATATTCATTTGAAATGAGCCATCTCCCACAAATGCAACAACCTGTTTATCTGGTCTGCCTACTTGTGCGCCAATAGCTGCTGGCAGGCCAAAACCCATTGTACCTAATCCACCGGAAGTCATTAATTCTCTGGGATATGTTATGGGAAAGTACTGGGCAACCCACATCTGGTGCTGACCAACATCTGTAGCTACTATTAAATCTCCTTTGGTCTGCTGATAAACTTCAGATATCAGTTCCTGTGGTTTAATAGTTTTAGTAGATTTTGAAAACCTTAAAGGCTGGTCCTTTTGCCATTTATTAATACTCTTCCACCACGAATTAATAGTTTTGTCCCTGCCGGGGTGTTTTTCTTTAAGATATTGCTTTACCTTTGAAGTCAATTTTTTAATTACTGGTTTAGCATCTCCAATCAAGCCCCAGTCAGCTTTTTTAATTTTGCTTATTTCAGATTCATCAATATCAATATGTATTATTTTTGCCCCAGGAGCAAAAACACTTGTTTTACCTGTAACACGGTCATCAAAACGCACACCTACCGAAAACAATAGGTCTGAATTATGAATAGCCATATTGGCAGTATAGGTACCGTGCATACCTGGCATTCCGATGAACCTGGGATCATTACCGCTTATGGCCCCAAGCCCCATAAGAGTACCTGTCGATGGCAAGTTTAGAAGAGAGACTATTTCTCTAAGTTCTTCCGAAGCATCTGCATTAATAACACCGCCGCCAAAATAGCATACTGGTCGCACAGCTTCGCAAAGAGCTCGTGCAGCATCATCAAAATCGCCTTTAACAATTTCTTTTTTAAATTCAAGAGGTTTTATTTGATATTTTGGATAATCAACTTCACAATTCAAAACATCTTTAGGTATATCCAGTAAAACCGGGCCTGGTCTGCCTTCTTTAGCAATATATAGAGCATCCAGAACAGCTTTTTCCAGGTTTTCCACATCACGTATCAGGTCGTTATGCTTGGTAGCTGCTATGGTAATCCCCACAACATCTGCTTCCTGAAAACCATCTGTACCTATTAAAGCACTGGGAACCTGGGCTGTTATTACCAGGACCGGAGCAGAATCTAATTTAGCATTTACCAGACCGGTAACCGTATTTGTAGCTCCTGGGCCGGAAGTAACAAAAACAATGCCAACTTTACCAGTTGCTCTAGCATAAGCGTCTGCCATATGCACAGCACCTTGCTCATGACGGACCAAATGATGTGTGATCTTGCTTTGATAAAGCCTGTCATAAAGAGGCAGCATTGTCCCGCCGGGATAACCGAAAATACAATCTACGCCTTGACTTTCAAGTACCCTGAGAACAACTTCTGCTCCGGTAATGGTTGTTTTCATTATTCGTGCTCCTTGATAATTAAATTCCTCATATTTTACATGTTTTAATTATTTAGTTAAACCTTTGAAAAAGTATCATTTCACTTTCCGCATTGTTTGGAAATGGGAAATGGAAAATGGGAATGATACCTTCGGATAACTTTTTTTTTAACAAGTAGTATGCTAATATCACCACCAAAATCACTGCTAATTAATCTACAAATCATGTATCAATGAAAGGCGGCTTAAAGAATGGATTACAATCTAACCGAAGAACAATTAATGATAAAAGACCTGGTAAGAAAAATATCCGAAGAAAAAATTAAACCAGTTAGAGAAAAATTAGATGAAACCGGCGAATTCCCATGGGATATTATGAAAGTATTTGCGGACTCTGATTTGTGCGGACTATACCTTCCCGAAGAATATGGCGGGTTTGGCGGCGGAGGATTGGAATTCTGCATAGCTGTTGAAGAAATATCGAGGATTTGTGGCGGTGTTGGCGTTACTTTTGCGGCCAGCGCTTTGGGAGCTTACCCAATTTTTCTATATGGTTCTGAAGAGCAAAAGAAAAAATATTTACCTGAAATAGCAAGCGGCAAAAAATTAGCTGCCTTTGGACTTACTGAAGCAGATGCCGGATCAGATGCCAGCGCTATGAAGACCAGGGCTAAAATTGAAGGTGATCATTATGTACTTAATGGCACTAAGCAATGGATTACTAATGGAGGAGAAGCAGAAGTTTATACGGTTATTGTGATGACCAATCCGGAAAAAGGAAGCAGGGGCGCCTCTGCTTTTATTATAGAAAAAGGCACGCCTGGTTTTTCATTTGGAAAAAAAGAAAACAAAATGGGTATCCGAGCTTCTGCCACTAGAGAATTGATTTTTGAAGATTGTAAAATTCCTAAAGAAAACTTACTTGGTCGAGAAGGATTAGGTTTTATAGTTGCTTTAAAGACTCTTGATAGTACTCGTCCAGGGATTGCCGCCCAAGCACTTGGTATTGCTCAAGGGGCTCTTGATGAATCCATAAATTATGCCAGAACAAGGATCCAATTTGATAAACCAATTATCTCATTTCAAGCTATTCAGCACCTTTTAGCGGATATGGCTACGCAGATTGAAGCTGCCAGGGCTTTTATTTATCAAGCAGCCAGGACAATTGATAATGGAAAAGTAAAGGACTTTGCTAAAATATCAGCAATGGTCAAATTATTTGCTTCTGATATGGCTATGAAGGTCACTACTGATGCTGTACAAATTCTTGGTGGTTACGGTTATATGAAAGAATATCCGGTAGAAAAAATGATGCGTGACGCTAAAATAACCCAAATTTACGAAGGAACCAATCAAATACAACGCAATGTTATTGCCTCTAACCTTATTAAAGAAGCTGCAAAGAAAAAATGAAAAACATTATAGTTTGTATTAAACAAGTTCCGGACACTGTTAAGGTGCAAATTAATAAAGAGACCAATACCTTAATAAGAGAAGGCGTACCAAGTATTATCAATCCTTTTGACGAAAATGCTATTGAAGCAGCCTTACAGTTAAAAGAACAACAGGCAGATGCCAGGATTATTGTTATCAGTATGGGCCCGCCTCAGGTTGAAGTGGCTTTACGACAAACCATTGCTATGGGCGTAGATGAAATAGTTCTGATCTCTGACAGGGCTTTTGCCGGGGCAGACACCTGGGCTACTTCATACACCTTATCACAAGCCATAAAACAAATCGGTAATTTTGATTTGATCCTATGCGGCAAACAAGCTATAGACGGTGATACAGCCCAAGTAGGACCTGGAATAGCTGAATGTCTGGACATACCTCAAATAACTTTTTCCAAAGAAATTAAA
>JBHPDY010000034.1:0-14769 GCA_042577605.1 Candidatus Margulisiibacteriota bacterium | reverse complement strand
TCATAGTACTTTATTACCTGTGCAATCCTAATAATAATTATAATGTTCATCCGCTCCATATCGCTTGTATGGCGTATAATACTTTGAGAATGAAACTACCAGAGAACGATGAACTATATCAAAAGCCTTTTTATGGCGGAGCTGCACAGGTAATAAAGTACTATGATGATGCAATTATATATGAAATGTTAAAAAGGAAAGCAGATCACAACATTTATGTTATTACAGAATCAGGTCCACGAATAGAATACCATTTTCCAGCCAGTTATTTTCTTGGTAATGAAGGAGAATATTTTCAAATTAATAGCAAAACAAAAGAAACCAGAAAAATGAACTGTGAGAATATGGCAAGAGAGGCTTCTACAGGGCAGTTCCTATTTACTGAGCTAGGAAGCTTTCAAGAAAACAAATTAGGAAAAAAGTATAGATTTGATAGGAATCGCATTAAAATAGATTCTCATATAAATATTACGGATTTAAAACATTTATTGACCCAGGGAATATAGTAAAAGAGAATCTAACAATAACACGTATAAGTGATTGGGAATGAGGGAAGAATATAGAATCATAGAAAAATAGGTAAAAATGTCATGAAGCAGGTCAGGAGACCTGCTCCGGCGGGGAACTTCAGGAAGGCCCGGGATTTACGCCCCAAAGGAAATAGAGCAGAGAGAATTAGAGGCACCCACCCTCACCCACGAAATAGAGGAGAAAACATATGTTCAAACGCCCTTGAAAATCAACGGGGCAAAGTTCAATATTATTCAAGATAAAATGGAAAAAATAAGAAAGCCAAAATGAGACAAAAAGATAGCTAATAAGCTACGAAGTAGTACCAGGCTCAGTATCGAAGATCCTCACGACCCATCAAAGATAGGGAAAAAAGCAAATATAAAACAACGCAAAACCTTGAGTTCTGACTGGTTTTAGGAGGGTCTCAGGATGACAGCAGTGTAGGCATTAGGAATACGGTCTTAGCAAAAAAACACTCATTCCAACGAACAAGCCAGGAATCCAACAATAACACGTATAATTCACCACTAATCTCAGGAAGGCGGCTCACGCCAAAGGAGGAAGGAAAAAGGAGTAAGGAGTAAGGAGTAAGGAGTAAGAAGAAAAAACAATCCTTTCAATAACACGTACAATTCACCACTAATCTCAGGAAGGTTTACACTTCCGTCTTCTTTCCAAAGAAATCCTATAGCCATTCGCCTTTTAGCAGAACAAATGAAGTACCTGTAAATACCCAACAAATCAGAGCTTCCTGTTTGAGCGAAGGAGGATGTAGAGCGAGCGGGAGGATTTTGCGCCGGGATTAGATAACACGAGCTTCTAACACACGACAACACGCTGCGAAGGCTAGCGGGTGGCGCGCCAAGCAAAATCCTTTCGCGACACTCTACAGGTCCGAGCGAGTTGAAGCTCCAGCCTTAAGGAGTGGGGGGTCCTAGGGGGGAGAACCTTAAGCGGTGAATGAGCGTTTGGTTCTCCCCCCTAGATCTCAACCACGTTATATTATTAAACCTTGATTTTATTCAGAAAGAACGTCCAAATAACTCTTTAAATTCAGCCCTGCGCTAGCAGACAAAACCTGCTTTGCCAGCAACTTCCCCAACTGCACTCCCTCTTGATCAAAGGAATTAATATTCCACAAAAAACCTTGAAACATTACGGTATTCTCATAAAAAGCAAGCAAAGCGCCTAAAACCTCAGGTGTTAGTCTGGAGGCAGAGACCAAACTAGTTGGCCGGTTACCGGAAAAAAACTTATTCTGATCAGGATCATCTTTACCTTCTGCCAGGGCTATAATCTGGGCAACTAGGTTGGCATTCAGCTTTTCCTGACTGGTAGAGCCTTCAAAATCAAGATCAGAGCTTATCTGGGCATCTTTAAAACCTATAAATTGAATAGGAATAACATCCGTGCCCTGGTGTAATTTCTGAAAGAAAGAATGCTGGCTGTTGGTGCCGGGTTCACCAAAAACTACTGGCCCGGTTTCATAGTTTACTGGCTTGCCATTAATGTTTACGCTTTTACCATTACTCTCACAATCTAACTGCTGAAGATGAGCTGTAAAGCGCTCTAAAGCCTGCGCATAAGGGATAATAGCTTTCTGCGGCATTCCCAGAAAATTGCGTTCCCAAATCGCGATCAGAGCAGACATTAATGACATGTTATTGAAAATATTATCTTCTTTTGCTGCTTCATCCAGTTTTGAAGCGCCCTTTAATACCTCTTCAAAAATATCCGGCCCCAAAGCCAGGGACAATAAGGCCCCGCCTACAGCGCTGGTTGAGGAGTATCTGCCGCCAATATAATCATCAATATAAAAAGAAGCCAGGTATTTTGAGGTATCGTCCATAGGGCTGCCTTTAGCAGTAATAGCTATGAAGTGCTTGGATAAGTCTTGCTCGTTAATACCAGCTTTTAACAGCTTCTGCCTGGCGAATTCCTGGTTGGTTAGGGTTTCAATGGTTGTACCGCTTTTGGAAACTATGATAAATAAAGTTGTTTCAGGATCGATTTTATTTAAAATCTCATTTGCATCATCAGGATCAACATTAGAGATGAAATCAGCCTCTAAGAACAACTCGCCTTTTTTTTCTTTAACATATCTTTTCAAAGCTAAATATAAAGCCCTGGGCCCTAGGTCAGATCCCCCGATCCCGATCTGGACGAGGTGGGTGAAAGGCTTATTTGTTAAGCCAGTGATCTTTCCGGCATGGACTTGGTCTGCAAATAATTTTAGTTTTTCTTGTTCCCGGCCGTAGAATCCACGGTCAGATTTGCTTCTGGTCTGGTGGTGCAGAACCTTTCTGTTCTCTGTAGGATTCATTATTTTTCCAGCTAGAAGATCTTTATGTTTTTCTATTACTTTCTGTTCAATACTGAGCTTTTGCAAGGCATCCAAAATTTCTTTATCAACCAGAGAGGCGGCAAACGAATAAGTAAGAGGCCCATTCGAGATGAGACTTTCTTTTATCCTTTGCGGATTTAAAAGTTCTTTTAGATTTATATTTTTTTGGGAAAGTTTAACTAACTTTGAGTAAATAGATACTTGGTCTAAATCCATACATAGCTCCTTAATAATTAGGATATAAATATATTAGGCGGTGAAAAGAAAATGTGCAAATTTATTATTACAAATACTGTGTTGAGAATAAGCGAACGAAGTCCTGCTCGGATTCGTCTTTCGCTGTATTTATTAATGTAGGATTTATAAGATTAACATTTTTAATTTTGGGTATATCAACTGAAGACAGGTTGCAATTTTTTAATAAAGTATTGGATCCATTAGATTGTAAATACGTAAAATTAACTAGAGTGGAATCAATGAATGATATTACAGGAGTTTGACAAGTGTCTATTACAGTCTTTTTCATAGGAGAATTGAGGATTTCTAATCCTTGTATTGTAGAGTGCATAAATTTTGTATTGGTGCTATTTATTTGAAATGAAGAGTCATGTATTTTGCATTTTTTAAAAACGCAGTTTTGCAAAGCGTTAAACGTCTGACAAGAAATATTAGCTTTCCAAAAAGAACAACCAATAAAGCTTACGTTTATAAGTTTTAAATTCTTTAGTATAAATTTTTCAAAGTTGCAGTTTTCGAAGATAACATTTTTGACAGTAACATTTTCTAATTCTAGATAACGCAAATCTTTTATTTTTAGATTTTGAATATGACCATCGTAAAAATTAGAGTCGGGTTCCTGCTCCCCGAAAAAATTATTATAAAGCTTGGGGTATATTTTTTTTAGGCTTGTGAGATGTTCAGTGTAAAAAGAATTAAGCCCATAATTTTTAAACGTTTGCTTCATTAATCTAGAGTTAAGGAAAATAGTATATGTATACTTCTTGAATTTTGATTTTGGGCGATAATTCTTAGGTGCAACCAAATAAAGAGATATTTTACGGCCAAGGTGTAAACACAAATCCTTTAAACAGAAGCTCGCAAATTTTTCTTGAAAAGAAAGAAGACTGCACAATATCTTTATAAGACTGGATTTAGGATTCAGATGAAGCTCTTTAGTAATATCAAATTTATTGTTTTCCTGGGTATTAAGATTTGCCTTTTCTATTATTTGCTGCATTGATACTATAATGAATGCTTTTTGCTTAGCTGCATATTTTATTGGATATTTTGTCAAGAACTGAGTTATTTGTTTTTTTAGGGTTTTGTCCATTAATTTATACATATCCCGGTATTTCTTTTCTATATCCAATTTCTGTTGAGTTCTTTGTGGTAGTGGAGATATTGCGCTATGATATTCAACAGGCTTATTATAATTATCATCTTTTTTACTATCATTGTCTTGAGACAGTGTTATGCGAGAAAAATTACGGGGCCGGGGTAAAAGGATCTCTTGATTATTAACAGGATTAGTAGATCCCGAAAGATTAGTAGTCTTCCCCACAGAAGCCCAAGTTGCACTATTAAAAAAATCATCATCCTCAATTTTTTCATTAATACAAACTGAAACAATTTTTAATTTCATCAATTAACTATCTTTCTTAATAAAAATTAAAAGGCTTTATTAAATTATCGTACAAAACCTAAAAAAATTTCACTGATAATTATTGAAAAGAAAAGTTGATAGAAAATATTGTTAAAACCAGAAAAATATGAAATTGATAAGAAGTATTATGTATTAACAGGATTAGGGACGTGAGTTGAAAAAAGATATGTAATAGTTTCTTTGTAGATCTTGCTTATTTCAACATTTCTACGGCCCATCATTTTCTCTGCGGTTTCCAGGAATTTATCTAGCTGATAAGTTTCATATAGGTTGGCTGTGCCCCAGGAAAAAGGAGCGACATATTTGGGATGAAGGTGAGGCCCAAAAACATTGGCCCCAAAACCAACGACTGTTCCGGTATTAAGTGAGGTTGAGATTCCTGTCTTGGCATGATCTCCGATAATGGAACCTAAAAATATGCTGCCAGTATCTATAGCCCCTGCGCCTAAGTTGATTTTTACAGAACCATAATTATTCTTCAGGTTAGAAGTTGTGGTCTGGGCACCTAGGTTCACCCATTCACCAATATAAGAATGGCCCACAAATCCTGCATGGGCTTTATTTGAATATCTGTAAAAGACGCTATCACTTACCTCGCCGGCAATTTTGCAGTGTGCACCAATAGAAGAACTCTTTATTTTTCCGCCAAGTATCTTGGTATTTTGACCAATGAATAAGGGCCCCTCTAATCTGGATCCGGACTCTATATAAACATTTTTTTCAATATAAATAGGCCCGTTTTTAGCATTGAGGAGCACAAAATCTTCTATAGAACTACCCTTATCGATAAACACATCATTTTCATTATATATAGCGCTGAACGGGCTGACTTCACCTTTGATTATCCCGCCTTTATACTTTTTAGCGCAATCTGCCTTCAGGATTTCGGGATTTAAGCTTACAAGGTCGGCCAGGTTGTTGATTATACGGGTATCTTTAAGTTCTTTGGCCACGCATAACGGTCTTAGATAATGGATGATTTTTTTATGGTCCGGAACCCCCTGAAAAAGCTTGGCCAGCTTTTCTAGGATTTGGCCGTTTGCCAGGGCAGCAACTAACTGGCCCTCACAGGTAAAAAGATAGTTGCGATCTTCTTCCAGCTGGCTGAACTCTTTTATTAATGGATCAGTTAAAATTACTCTGCCGTTCAAGAACAGGCAATTAGCGCTAATATTAATTTGATTAACCGGTAATTTGGGGTGGTTTGACTTTACCAAGGCTTTTAACTCCGGCCGGCAGTGCAGGCTTACATTAGTATAGCTGAAATGATCATAAATTTTTTCAAATATGGTATTTATCCCGACTAAAAGGTCATAGGCCGGGCGCATAAATGTTATGGGAAAAAGGTCTTTATATACTTCATCTTCAAAAAGACAGATATTTATCACAATCCAATCATAGCCAAATCTATATTTGCGGGTCAAGTTCTTTTTCTTTATTAAGGCAGTTTTCACCGCCCTAATAAAGAAAAAAATAGGTGTTAGCCTCTTGCAAGAAAGAATATTACAGGTACAATAATCATTATGGTAATTATTGTTGATTATGGTGTGGGAAACCTGCGCAGCGTACAGAAAGCCATAGAGTTTCTTGGCCATTCGGCCAAAATCAGCAGCCAACCTGATGAAATTAAGCAAGCTCAGACCATTGTTGTGCCTGGGCAAGGTGCTTTCTCTCAAGCAATGGCCAACCTCAAGAAAAAAGATTTACTTTCAATTATTGAGAACCATATAAATAATAAAAAACCATTCCTAGGTATTTGCGTTGGTTTTCAGATCCTGTTCGAAAAATCTTTTGAGCATGGAGAAAATCCCGGGCTAGGAGTATTCCAAGGATCTGTAAAGAGGTTTAATCTTAAAGAATACAAAATCCCCCATATGGGCTGGAACAGTATAAACAAAAAGGCTGATCCAGGGGAGTTTTTTGCCGGTCTTGGGCCTAGTTGCTATACTTATTTTGTGCATTCATATTATGTTGAAACTGACCAGACGGAAATAATATCCACAACAACAGATTATGGGATTGAATTTGTATCAGCCATCCAGGCAGAAAACCTGTTAGCTACCCAATTCCATCCGGAAAAAAGTGGTAAAGTGGGGATGACAATTTTAAAAAACTTTTTCGAAAGGATAAACAATGATAAATAGATTAAAAAATTTGAGAAAACTAAGAAAAATGATCTCTCATTTAGGGACCCAGATTTTTATTGCCATGATATTAGGGGTTGTGGTCGGGCTTGTAATGGGGCCAAAGGCAACGGTTTTTGCACCGTTAGGAGATATTTTTATCAAGCTTATCAAAATGTTGGTCATTCCTTTGGTGGCATTTTCCATTATTTCAGGGGCTGCAGCCCTGGGCGGAACTAAATCTGCCGGTAAATTAGGGCTGGCTACTTTTGGCTATTATGTTGGCACAACCGCATTTGCAGTTGCTTTTGGATTGATCTTAGGCGCTGTTTTTGAGCCGGGGATAGGTCTGGATATCAATGCCATTAAATCGTTGTTCTCCACAGAATTTGCCAATAGGGGGGCTACAGCAGGCGGTTGGGAGATCATAAAAGGAATAATCCCTGATAATCCTATCAAAGCCATGGTCGACGGAAATATCCTGCAAATTCTTTTTTTCTGCCTATTTTTTGGTTTTGGGGTTTCTATACTACCTAATGAGAAAAAGAATTTTTTAATGAATATTTTTAATTATATTACCGATGCTTTGATATGGATGATCGAAATAGTAATGTTAACCGCACCTATCGGTGTTTTTGGGCTTATGGCAAACTCTATCGGAACGTTTGGATATGAAATATTAGGATTGGTTTTTAAACTGTTTGTTATCTATGCCATTACCCTGATAATCCATACTTGGGGCTTCTATCCTCTGACCATAAAACTTTTTTCAAAAATGCCTTTAAGAAAATTCTTCGCAAAAATTTCCAAAGCTCAAATGGTAGCTTTTTCCACCTCGTCTTCCATGGCAACTTTGCCGATCAGCTTTGAAGTAAGCGAAGAAGAGCTGGGAGTCTCTAAAGAAACATCTTCCTTTGTACTACCTTTGGGGGCAACGATCAATATGAACGGAAATGCGATCTATTATGCTCTGGTAGCAATGTTCTTCTCGCAAATGTTTGGCATACCTTTGGGGCTTCCCCAATATCTGGCGATTATTTTTACCGCAACTATAGGTTCTATAGGCCAGGCTGGCGTGCCAGGTCCGACCCTGCTTGTTGTGGCCGTGCTCGTAGCAGCAGACTTGCCCGTGGTGGGGATCCCATTGCTTTTTGGCGTAGATAGATTGTTTGACATGATGCGGACAGTAGTAAACATTACCGGAGATATTTCCTGCGCAATAATTGTTGACGGGCTTAAAGAATAGTTTAACCTGAGTTTTGGATAGGGCACACAAAGAAATGTTCATATTAAGCCTAATTTAGCTAGATAGTAGTGAAAAATCTTAATAATAGTTGTGCTATTTTTGAGATTTTGGAGCGTGCTAGCTAGTTAAATTAGGCTTAATATGAACATTTAGACTGTGGCTTATCCAAAACTCAGGTTTAAATGATCCTGTTCAGGTCTTCTTCCTTTAAGAAGTCGGCCAGGTTCTGGAACATTTCACCGGAGCCTACCCTACAGAAAGAAGCAAAGCGCATGCCAGAGAAAAAACCTTCTTTTGCAGATTCAATAATAGAGATCTTCAACTTATGGTCATGAGCTGAAATAAAAAGGTCGTTGTCAATAATACTGATTTCCCCGGGCTTGCCTGCAGAAAAAGGGGATAAATTAACTTCCAGTATCCTTAATATCATATTCCTGAAATAAGTTAAGGCCCCTGGTTTAGGATTGCAGGCCCTTACCAAGAATTCTATGGATTTTGCGGGCTGGGTCCAGTCTATGACGATATCTTTATATTTTTTGCGCGGGAAATAGGGGCTGGAGCCCTGGGAATGTTCTTTAAGTTTTTCACTGATTAATAATTGATTGATATCTTCAATTATATATTTTGCATAGAATTCTATCCTTTTAATATAGGTGCCAAAAGTATCATATTCATGTAATGAAAACTTTTTCTGGTAAATGATCGGGCCGGACTCCCAGCCGTCAGTAAGCCTATGTACAGTAATACCTGAAATCTTTTCTCCGTTCCTGATGACCCAGAAATAAGGATTTTGCGATCGGTACTGCGGCAGCAGGCTGGCATGAAAATTTAGCGCCATTACTCTGGCTTGATCGATGATCTTTTTTGGGATCTTATAAGCAAAGACTATGCTGAAAATATAATCCGGATTAAGCTCAGATAACTTTTTTAAGAGGCTTTCGGACTCTATATCAGAGAAGAACTCCACCTCAACTCCCAGGTCTTTAAAACGATAATATTTATATAAAGCAAGTTTTCTCTCAGGAAAGAACAAAACAACTTTATAGCCCAGCCTGCAGAATTCTTTAATACAGATTTTGGTGGTTAGGCTGTTACCGAAAATAGCAATTGTTTTTGTTGGTTTCTTTTTTGGCATTTTTATTATCCCCGTTTTATTATTTGGGCCTGGCGCAAAATACCAGATCCTATTTTTACTTGTTCCTTTTATATATTATACTAAGATGCTTGTTATTAAAAATGACTAAGATAGTTATGGAACCAAAAACAGAATATGTCAGCCTTTTTGACTGTCGGATTAACAACCTGAGCTATAACCAGGTATTAGATTTAATCCCAGAGTTTCTAAAACAAAATACATTTCACTATTTTGTAACCCTTAATCCTGAAATAGTAGTTCATTCAAAAAACAACATTATAATAAAAGAATATTTGGCTGGAGCTTCTTTGTGCTTTGCGGATGCTATTGGTATCTTGCTGGCTGCAAGAATTCTGAAAAAAGAATTATTGAAAAAAGTAACAGGCATAGATTTAGTGCAAAAGATAATACAAAAAAATCATAGCCTTTACTGTATTGGGGCTAAAGAAAAAGTTATTGAACTCGCTGTTAATAACATTAAAGAAAATAATCCGGAGATTAATATTCTTGGTTACAGGCATGGATATTTTGCTCCAAGTGAAGAAGATGAAATTATAAAAGACATTCAAAAACAAAAACCAGACATTATGCTAGTCGGTTTGGGCGTTCCCAGGCAGGAGAATTTTATAATGAAGCTCAGACAAAAACTAAATTACGGCATTGCCATTGGTGTTGGTGGAACATTTGATATTTTGGCAGGTGTGAAAAAAAGGGCGCCTCGTTTGATGCGCAAGCTTTATATGGAATGGATTTACAGGGGCTTTAAAGAGCCAGGCAGAATTATTAAATGGAGTTTTCTCTGGAGTTTTATTAAACTAGTTATATGGGAATATTCCCGCAGTTTCCGTAGACGGAGGTGAAAAATGTCTGGCTCAACTAATGAATTGGCATGGTTATTAAAAAAGGCACTTTCAGAAGATATTCCCCAAAAAGATGTTACTTCAGAATTAATGGTAGACCCAAATGCCATTATTACCGCTGAATTGACAACTAAGGAAAAAGGGATTTTTTACGGAACAGAGATTATTACTGAAATATTCCGGATTACAGATACTGATGCAGCTATAGAAAATTTTGTGGAAAATGGAGCGCGTATTAATCCCGGCCAGAAAATTTGTGTTATCAAAGGAAACGCAAAGAATATATTATCCAATGAACGGGTAATGCTCAATTTCTTGCAAAGGCTATCCGGTATTGCCACTATTACCAATGAATTTGTGCAAAAACTCGCCAATCCGGATATCAACATACTGGATACCAGAAAAACCACTCCGCTGCTAAGGTTTTTAGAAAAGCGGGCTGTAGTCGCAGGCGGGGGAGCAAACCATAGAAATGGCTTGTCTGATATGGTGCTTATTAAAGAAAACCATTTGACCAGTTTCCTTCAGAAAAATTCACCGGAAGAACTACCCGGGCTTTTTAAAAAGATCCGTAAAGAATACCCGGGCATGAAAATAGAGATAGAGATAGAAGACATAGGGCAATTAGAAGAATTCGATCTTTCCGGAGTTGATTATATTATGTTTGATAACTTTGCTATTCCCGAAATTAAACAAGGCTTGGAAATCTGTAAACAAAAAGGATATATGGCAGAAATCGAAATTTCAGGAAATGTTACACTGGATAATATTGCCCAATACCGGGATATTCCTATCCACTGCATCTCTGTCGGAAGCCTAACTCATTCGGTTAAAGCATTGGATCTTAGTTTAGTGTTTCTTTGATAATGAAAATTGTTAAATGAATTAACAATTTTCATAAAAATAATTATGTGCCATATTTGCAACATATTGCCAAGTAGCTAGCATCAAAAAACAAAATAGTTTAAAATTATCTTTCATGTTTAATATAAATTGCCAGACTGAATACCAGGATTTAAATTATCAGGACTTAGCGGAAACTTGTGATAATTGCCAGAAATGCGAGTTGTCCTCAACCAGAAAAAATGTGGTTGTCGGGTATGGGCCTGTGCCCTGTAATGTTATGGCTGTAGGAGAAGGCCCTGGCAGTGAAGAGGATATCCAGGGTAAACCTTTTGTCGGAAAAGCAGGGCAATTATTAACCAAGATGCTGCAGTCGATTGATATAGACCGCGAAAAGGATATTTTCATAACTAATATTGTCAAATGCCGCCCTCCTCAAAACCGAAATCCTTTACCAACCGAAATAGAGGCCTGCCAACCTTACCTGGTCCGCCAGATTCAATTAGTCCAACCTAAAGTATTAATTTTACTTGGTTCTCCAGCCTTGAAAACAGTTATTGATGATAAACTATCCATCACCAAGGAAAGAGGGAAATGGATTAAACAGGAAGTTAATTATATGGATGACCTCTTATATATCATGCCCATATTTCATCCCTCTTTCCTATTAAGGAATGAGAGTAAAGAGAAAGGAAGCCCCAAGTGGCTGGCTTGGAAAGATATGCAGGAAATAAAAATTGCCATTGATTTTTATGCCAAAGCCCAGGCTGTATAATTATGAGAAAGATATCGAAAGGAAAAAACATGCAAGCCCAAAGAAAAGCAAACAAAATATCAGAGCATTTCGCGAAGAAGGATTTTATCTGCCGGTGCGGCGATTGCGACAACTCTATCAGGATAAGCTTGGGCTTGATTGGCGGTTTGGAGCTTCTCCGCTCAAAAGTGAATTCACGTATAGATATTGTCAAAGGATATATTTGTCCGGAATCTGCTGAAAAAGACGGCAGGCTTAAAAAGAACTATCACACCTTAGGCCTGGCAGCTGATATAAAATGTTCGGGTGTCAGTTTCAAAGAGTTTTTTTTGCAGGCAGAAGAGACCCCGGAATTTATTGGCATTGGCATAAACATTGATAAGAAATATTTACATGTTGATACCAGAAAAGACAAGGAACGCAAGATATGGGTTTTCGAAGGCGACGAAGAAGTCCCCATAACCTCAAGTAATCGAGAAGATTATCTTGAAAAACTTAAATAAATATTTAAAAGGATTTCTGGACTTTTTAGAATTTGAAAAGAATTCTTCCCAAAACACTATTTCCAACTATCAGAGAGATATCAAACATTTCTTTAGGTTCATAAGTCAAAACAAGGTTCTTCAGTTAGATCAAATTAATCCCAGGCTTTGCAGGCAATACTTGCAAGTACTGGAGCAAGAACAGTTGCAGCCAAGATCAATAGCAAGAAAAGTTGCTGCGCAAAGATCATTCTGGCGTTACCTGCAGACAAAAGAAATTACCGAAGAAAATCCCTGGGAATTTCTGATAACCCCAAAAATACCCAGAAGGCTGCCCAATGTATTATTCCAGGCTGAAGCAAATGCGTTTTTAGACAACATAGATACCAGCACACCCTTAGCTGTGCGTAATAGGGTCATTGTAGAGCTATTATACGGCGCTGGCTTAAGGGTTACGGAACTCATAAGCCTTGACCTTAGCGACTTAAGCCTGGAAGAAGGAGAGCTTTTAGTCAAAGGTAAGGGGAGCAAAGAAAGGATTGCCTTATTCGGCCAAAAGGCAAAAGAGTATCTGAGGTTATATATTGAGACTATCCGTCCGGAATGGTTAAAGCAGTCAACAGATGCCATCTTCCTCAATAAAAACGGTACCCGCCTAACAGTTAGGTCAGTCCAGAGGATAATTAAAAAACTTATCCAAGAACTAGGGCTCACTAATAAGGTAACCCCGCATACTTTAAGGCATTCTTTTGCTACCAGCCTATATAATGCAGGAGCGGATCTTAGGTCTATTCAGGAGTTGCTGGGGCATAGTAATTTATCTACTACGCAGATTTATACTCATATTAGCGGGGAGAAGTTGAAAGCTTCTTATAAGCGGGCGCATCCTCGGTCTTGAGAAGGGGATTAGACACCCCGTAAGTATCAGGCCTCTAATTCTTCAGAGTAAAAAAAAGCTTACAATACTAATTTATTGCGGATTTAACGCTCTTTAAAATCAAAACTTCCCCATTAGGTCTGATTTCTTTTATGATAAAGGCATCAGGAGATTGATAATATCTTGTTATTTCTCCTGTACCCAGATTTTCCCGCACTATTTCTGTGCCAACATAGATTTTATCGGCAATTTTAATACTACGCATGTTTAAGGTGCGGCTGACTTTTTCACCATATAAAAGGCTATGTCCTTTTCTGGATAAAGGCAAAAATAAATATGCATTATATTCTGATCCTGATTTATTAGAAGCATAGACTATTTTCTTCCCATACTTTTCGCTCAGATAAAATCCTTCAAGCCCAAAAAAGGATAAATATGATCTGGAAATAGTATTGCCAGAGTTATCCAGGTCCTCTATTTCTATCTTAACTATTTCTTCTCCGGTTTTCCGAACGCCAAGTTTAACAAGCCTATAAATCGTTATCCCAACCAGGTTTTCTTTTAACTCTGTCTCAAATCTGTTAAAAAATAACTCTTGGCCGCTTGTCAGCTTTATATTGTCCAAATTATATTTGCTCTCATATTCTTTAAATCTTTCTATGGAATTTGCTATTACTTCTTCAGGATCTGAAATAATACTCTCAAGTGTTGAAGCACAGCCTGAAAACAAACAGACTGTTAAAACCAAACCTAAACTTATAAATAATTTTTTCATTTTTCTCCCCCTAAAAATTACTTTAACATGTAGTTATCGCACAAAAAGCTATTTTGTTGCAGATTTTTTTAAAATTGCCTTTGATTGATTATTATTTTTATTCAAAGTAAAATTCCAACGAGGCGCCGTTAGCTCAGTTGGTAGAGCAGCTGACTCTTAATCAGCTGGCCCAAGGTTCGAATCCTTGACGGCGCACCAGTCTTTTTTGAAGCTAAAACCACCGAAAATTGGTGGTTTTTTTATTTTAATAAATTGGTTTTTTCTAAAAATATCTAAAACTTTTTTCTCAAAATTACGCATAAAAAATATAATTCTCTGCTGCTGACTATTAGTCAGACGGGCCAGGGGTGCTTCAGTAGTTGCTAATTTTATTGTGCTTAGCCTTAGTTTTATCCTGATAATGGTTTTAAATATTTATACATATTGTTTTTATATGTATGCAAAAGTTGCTTTATCTATATATATAGTTTTTAATATATATAGAAAATAAGAAATAATATATATGATGAGTGAAAAATGAATAATTATAAAATCCAATTACTACCATTAAAAGGAACTCTGGAAACAGTTTCGATCCTTAAAAAACTATCCCAAGCGCATAGATATCTCGCAGAGCTAAAAGGAGCTGTGAGAACTATTCCCAATGAATTGATTTTAATTAATACATTATCCTTACAGGAAGCTAAAGATAGCTCTGAGATTGAAAATATTATTACTACTCAAGATGATCTATATAGATCAGATATTTTTTCAAACATCATAGCCCAAAACATCAAAAGCTTAGCAGCAAAAGAAGTTAGTCGATATTCTGTGGCATTGAAAAAAGGATTTGCAGAGGTTAGAGATACTAAGCTAATTTTACTAAAAACAATTCTTAGTATTCAAAAGGAAATACAGCAAAATAATGCTGGAATAAGAAAGTTACCAGGAACAAAGCTTGCAAATGAAAAAACCAAAGAAACTATATATACTCCCCCTCAAGATCACAGAGAAATACAAGAGCTATTATCTAATCTGGAAAAATACATAAATGATGATTCAATTTGTGATCTTGATCCTTTAATTAAATTAGCTATTATCCATTTTCAATTTGAAAGCATACATCCTTTTTATGATGGTAACGGCCGTACAGGGAGAATAATAAATAGCCTTTA
>JBHPDY010000033.1:0-15389 GCA_042577605.1 Candidatus Margulisiibacteriota bacterium | reverse complement strand
GGCCTAAAGGCTGTGCTATTTCAATGATCCCTGTTTGATCGTTTTCGGAAATCCCGCCGTAATTCACCGGTTACCTTTTGGCGCTGGAAGAACTTGAAATATCATAGACTAACCAATAAGATTAGTTAACCATGAGACAAATGACTAAGGAGGCCAAACAAATGACTACCCCTAATGAGGTAAATATCAATGAAATAATGGAAAAAGCTACCTTTTCCTCAGCCATATTTAACCAGCTTGACCAAAAGCATGTTGACCGCATTGTAAAAGCTGTTTATGAAGCCGGATTCAATGCCCGCATTAAACTGGCAAAAATGGCAGCTGAAGAAACCAAAATAGGCAAATGGGAAGATAAAGTGATCAAAAATGTAGTAGCTACCCAGTTTGTCTATGAAGATATAAAAAACCTAAAAACAGTCGGCGTGATTTCCGAAAACGATCAAACAGGGATCATTGAAATAGCACAGCCTTTAGGCCCTGTTTTAGCCGTAACTCCGGTTACAAATCCTACTTCCACTGTATTATTTAAAATACTTATAGCTTTAAAAAGCAGAAATCCCATCATCATCAGACCTCATAGCAGCGCTGTAGATTGTTCCTGTGAAGCTGCCCGTATCTGTTATGAAGCTGCTTTAAAAGAAGATGCTCCAGAAGACTGTATCCAATGGATAAAAAGCACTACCAGAGAGCAAACCAGGGAGCTGATGTCCCATAAGAAACTAGCCATCATACTGGCAACAGGCGGTGGCGGACTTGTGAAAGCAGCTTACAGCTCCGGAAAACCTGCTCTTGGCGTGGGCGCCGGCAATGTTCCGGTTTATATTGAACAAAGCGCTGACGTTAAATTTGCTATAGACCAGATATTCCTATCCAAAACATTTGATAACGGAACTATTTGTGCAAGCGAACAAGCTATGGTTGTTGATAAAGATATCTCTGAACAAGTAATCTCCGAACTAAAACAGAAAAACGCCTATTTCCTTTCTCAGGAGGAAATAAAAAAGCTTGAGCCAATTGCCTACAATTTTGAGAAACAGGTCATGAACGCTGACATTATCGGACAACCTGTAAGCGTAATTGCCAAAGCAGCAGGGCTAAATATCCCTGACAGCACAACTCTATTAATCGCGCCTCTTAAAGGCATAGGTGATGATTATCCATTGTCATCTGAAATTTTAGCCCCTGTCTTAGCTTTTTACATTGCTGATGATTTTGATGCTGCTGTTAACCTTTGTATTGATCTTAATTTCCATGGTGGAGTAGGGCATACGGTAAGTATGTTCTCCAATGACCAGGAAAAAATATTAAATTTTTCAACTGTAATGAACGCCGGCCGGATCGTGATAAATACTCCATCTTCGCAGGGAGCCGTTGGCGGCATTTATAATACTCTTCCTCCATCCCTTACGCTGGGCTGTGGTACCGGTGGAGGCAACATTACTACAGATAACATCACAGCTACTCATTTATTAAATATCCAAAGAATTGCCAAGCGCAGGCTGAATATGCGTTTTGAAACTTTTGATACAAGCAAATATTTCAATGAATCTTTGGATGCCAAAACAATTGAAAAAGAATTTAATTTAAACTATTAGGAGGAATAAATGTTAAAATTTGAAGATCAAAATAATGTACTAAATGTTTTTTTTCCAAGAAGACTAGATACTGATTTCTGTCTAACCGAGACAAATAAAATTGAAGAAAAATTCACCCCAAACATTTCTGCTGTTATCTTTAATATGCAGGATGTAGACTATATTTCATCTGCCTTTCTTAGGATATGTATTACAACAGGAAAAAAATTGGGCAGGGAAAATTTCTCCCTTATAAACGTTCTTCCTGAAGTGAAAAAAGTTTTCAAAATTGCAGGCATTGATAAAATTCTGGAAATCAAGGATAAAGAATAATAAGGAGAAACTGCCTTGAGTGTCTATTTTGTTCGACATGGAAAATGCACCTCCAAAGAGATCAATCATAATCGGCCCCTGACAGAAGAAGGTAGGGACGAAGTAACCAAAACCGCATATTTCCTTAAAAACTCCAGAGTAATAGTTTCAGCTATTGTTCACAGCGGAAAAGAAAGAGCAAAAGAAACGGCAAATATATTTGCCGAAAAGCTGGAAGCTATAAATGAAGTTTCATCTATAGAGGGCCTAGCTCCCCTGGACAGTGTTTCAGAGTTTGCACAACAATTAGATCCCAAAAGCAATATTATGTATGTAGGCCATTTACCTTTTATGGAAAGGATCATTTCTCATCTTCTTGGTAAAAACGAGGATATCACCGTCATAAAATTTCAAAATAGCGGGATTGTCTGTATGGATACGGATAATAAAAACTGGTATGTAAAATGGGCTGTTTTTCCTGAACTGTTTTAAACATTTTAATCACATTTTTTAAAGCTAAAAAGCCTCGAAAATAATAAACAATTATTAAAAATATATTTGCAAAATCATCGGTTTTCTTGCATAATTATTATATGGTGCTGATTGAAGAAGAGATTAAAGAGGGACTGCAGTGTTCTTTCCTTATTAATTACCATCTTGCCTTCCCTATTAAAAACAAAAAAACCTTAGAAAATTCCCAAATAAAAGACCAAATAAAAAACATCATTAATACCACAGCCCAAAATCATAACCTGCGTCCCCGGAAAATTGGCTATGATGCAAACCATATCCATCTTCTCTGTAGCGCTCATCCAAAATACCCGCCTAAGAAGCTGGTAAGGGAATTCAAGAAAAAAGTAGTCCAAGAACTTCAACAAGCTATACCAAACCTCCAAACAGAACTCCCTGAGGAAGATCTTTTTGATAAAGGTTTTTCCATTGCTTCTTATACTAAGCAGGGTGACTGTAATGTTTTGGAAAACTACCTGCAAAATAACTGGCAGAATATTAATGATTTGAATTTTTCAATTCTTTAATTATTTTTTTCTCATTTCAATTGTACTAAATAAAAATCTGTTCCCTCTCCCGTTGATTCTCAATGGGAGAGGGCGTTTGAACATATGTTTTCTCATTTCTTTCGTGGGTGAGGGCCTGTTTTTCCGCTTCTCTCGATTCTGCATCTATCCATTTCATCTGTTTTACAGAAGCCACCGCGCTACAATCCGATTTTTTCCAAACTGGCCTACTTACCTGTTGGTGATTAGCTTTAATTTATGACTAATAAAATGGGCATCTCAAAACAGTAAAGCTAGTTTAGCTTCAAATCACCAACAGGTAAGTAGGCCACTTAGGATTTTTTCATTTTATCGTTCATACACTGGTACTTTTTCATCTGCTATACTAAAAACCATGCCCAAACTACCAGATTGGTTCAAAAAGAATATTAAAAAAGGCGACGCAGGACTTAAGCTGGCCAAAAAACTGACTGGCCAAATCCCAAACTGTATCTGCTTAGAAGCACGCTGCCCCAATAGAGCAGAATGTTTTAATAAAAAACAGCTAACTTTTCTTGTTTTAGGTAAAACCTGTACCAGAAACTGCAGCTTTTGCAGCGTCAATAAAGGAAAACCTTCCCCCCCAGACAAAAAAGAAGCAGAAACTATACTCGAAACCATAGCTAAACTAGGCCTAAAATTTGTAGTGATAACTTCACCTACCAGAGATGATCTGGTAGACGGCGGGGCAGGACATTTCGCTTTTATTATAAAAGAAATAAGAAAGCACCATCCCAAAATAAAAATCGAAGTTCTTATTCCTGACTTTCAGGGAAACCAGGATGCTTTGAACAAAGTTGTTCAGGCAAATCCGGATGTTATCAATCATAACCTAGAGACTGTACCCCAGCTCTATGAAACAATCCGTCCCCAAGCAGTCTTTAACAGATCACTAAAGCTGCTTAGCACTATAAAAAGCCTAAACCCAGGAATTCTTTCCAAAACAGGTCTAATGGTAGGATTTGGGGAAACAGAGCAAGATCTTGTCCATACCTTCCACCAAATTGCCGCAACACAAGTAAATATATTAACTATCGGGCAGTATTTAAAACCATCCAGAGTTAATATCGAAGTCAAAAAGTATTACAACCCAACAGAATTCAATAAACTGGAATCTCTGGCAAAGGAACAGGGCATAGAGTTTGTCTTTGCCGGCCCTCTTATCAGAAGTTCTTTCTTGGCAGAAGATATTTTTCGGAAATATAGATCTTAAGCGCATTAACAACCTTTACGACAGGCCTCTTTCACATTTTTTTGTTAAAAAAGGCAAAAATTTTGTACAATAGATAAATAATGAGCAAATTAATTTATTTTCTGTTACTTGCCTACTTTACCGGAGCTATCCCGTTTGCTCTGATAGTCTCGAAGCTAAAAGGCATAAACTTAAGAGAAATAGGCTCTAAAAACTTAGGCACAACCAATGTTTACCGCGCAATGGGCCTCAAATGGGCTTCGCTAGTATTTGTTTTAGATTTTTTAAAAGGATTTATCCCAACTATTCTAGCTATACACTTCCTTAACCAACCTTTATGGCATGTCTTAATAGGTATTACCGCTGTACTAGGCCATATGCTGAGCTTGTTCGTCAAATTCAAAGGCGGAAAAGGCGCTGCTACTGGGCTGGGCGTCTTGCTGGCCCTGACACCAACTGTATTTTTAATCTGTGCCATCTTAGCCGTAATTATCATCGGAACAACCAGATATGTTTCCTTAGCTACGATCACTTGCAGCCTGATAATCCCGATATTAATCTATTATCTAGGCTACCCCTTAGAATATATGAAAGTAATCGGCATAGTATGTATCCTAGTCATCCTAAAACACAGAGGAAATATATCAAGATTAATCAAAGGAAAAGAGAACAAAATATAAAAATGAATAAAATAGGCATAATCGGCTGCGGGGCCTGGGGAACAACCATCTCCCTGCTTTTCCACCAAAACAACCACCGGGTAAAGATCTGGTGCCACAACTCTGAAATAGCAGAACTAATTAACACAAACCACGAATGCCCTTTACTAAAAGGCATCAGGCTCCCGGATAGCATTGAAGCTAATGATAGTTTGGAAAGCATTGTTAAAACCAGTGACTTCCTGGTGCTGGCAGTTGCTTCATCATACGTAACTATCCTGGACCAGATCAAAAGCCTTGGCTCTAAACCGGTATTGAACCTGATAAAAGGCCTTATGGAAAACCAGGAATCATTTTTCATTTCAGATTATCTCAAACAAACCTGTGGCCCGCTAAACTACGCGCTCCTTTCCGGGCCTAACCTAGCATCTGAGATAGCCCGGAAACTGCCGTCAGCCACGGTAATTTCTTCTGAAAGCCAAAACTTAGCCTCACAGTTCCAGCAGATGCTAAGCTGCGAATCCTTCCGGATATATACCTCAAATGATTTAAGGGGAGTGGAATTAGGAGGTATCCTGAAGAACATTATGGCTATAGCAGCAGGAGTAGTAGATGGCTTAAACCTCGGCAATAACGCCAAATCAGCTTTAATGACCAGAGGCTTACAGGAAATGATCCGTTTCGGAGTCAATTGTTACAATGCCCGTAAAGAAACTTTTGTAGGTTTATCAGGCCTGGGAGACCTTATTACAACCTGTTCTTCGGACAAAAGCAGGAACTGGCAGGTCGGAAACCAGTTAGCCAAAGGAAAAAAGCTGAGCGAAATCCAGGAAAATATGCAGGCCGTGGCAGAAGGAATAAAAACAACCAAAATAATATACCAGCTCGCCAGGGAAAACCAGGTAGAAATGCCCATAACCAGTCAAGTTTATCAAGTATTGTATGAGCACCTCTCCCCACCTCAAGCTATTGCAAATTTAATGAATCGCGATTTAAAATCAGAATAATGAACCAGAAAAATAACTCATATTGGTTTTTTATAATTATACGACTGATAACGGATATCATTCTGATACCTTTTGTTATTATTTTTGCCTATGGCGTTAAGTTTAAAATCGGATGGGTTCTAAGGAATATCTTTTCCATTAACTTCGGAAAGATTTATCATCATGCCCAAATAGAACCTTATTTCCACTCGCTAACACTAATTATGATCTTATGGATAATTGCTTTTTATTTTTCAGGCTTATACAGCGGCACTAAAAAAAGTATTATGCCGGAAATCGATGAAATCATTAAGATAGTTAAAGGCGTTTCCATTGCCATCATAGAGATAACGGCCTTATCGTTCTTTTATAAAAGTATTCCGGAATCCCGTTTCGTTATTTTCTATTCCTGGGTTTTTGGGATCTTGATATTCTCAGGATCTCGTTACCTCATTGTGCAGCTCCAAATCTGGTTCTTACGCAAAGGCCTTGGCTCGGATAAAGCTATCATCATTGGCTCAAATCTGATCGGCCAGGATGTTGTTGAACGGATATTATTCTTTCCGACGCTTGGCTTAAACTATTTTGGTACCCTGGCCGATAAAATGCCGGAAAAACTTCATTTCCATTTACGTAAAAAATTCAAACTTCTTGGAAAACCAGAAGAATTTAAAAAAATTATTCAGGAAAACAAAATTAAGGTTGTTTTCATTACTACGCAAGCCATAGACGTCAACACTTTTAAAGAGCTTATTGAATACTGTTCTCTAAATAAAATTGAACTTAATATTATCTCAAAATCAGCTGATTTTTTAACTTCTCATATTAATATTACAAATTTTGACGGCATCCCATTTTTAAACTACAGCGGTAACTTTAAAAAATTCAACTTCAACCTATTTATAAAAAGTACATTTGATTTTGTAGTTTCCCTTTGCCTACTAATAATCTTTTCACCTATTTTTGTTCTTGTGGGGCTCTATATTAAACTAGCATCGCCTAGGGGCCCTATTATTTTTTCCCAGAGCAGAGTAGGGAAAAACCTGAAGCCTTTCCAAATGCACAAATTCAGGACAATGATACCAGATGCAGAAAAAACATCCGGCCCTGTAATGGTCACAAAAAACGATACCAGGTACATAAGAGGAGGTAATTTTTTAAGAAAAACCTCTTTGGATGAACTGCCTCAGTTATTCAATGTTCTTAAAGGTGAAATGAGCCTGGTTGGCCCCAGACCGGAGCGGCCTTTCTTTGTGGAAAAGTTCTCTAAAACAGTGCCTTATTATACATACCGCCATACGTTTAGAGGAGGAATAACCGGCTGGGCCCAGATTAATGGGCGTGCGGCCCTCACCCTAAGCCCAGAACACAAGCTGAAGTATGACTTGTATTATATTAAAAACTGGACTTTTATACTGGATATCAAAATACTGCTTAAAACTGTCTTAATAGTTTTTACCGGAGAAGAGGCTTATTAAATTGGGCGGTATTGCTCTATTCGGCGGTACATTTGATCCGCTTCATTACGGCCATTTAAGGATGCTAGAAACTCTCGCCAAACAAACCTTTATCAGCTCGGTCATCATTATCCCGAACTATATCGCTCCTCACAAAGCCAAAAGCAGAACACCAGCTAAAGACAGATCGTCTATGGTCAAGGCAACAATAAAAGCTTTGAGTAAAAAGTTCCCGCAAAAAAGCTTTAAAGTCTCGGAATTTGAGATCAAAAAACAGAGTATTTCCTGGACCATAGATACTGTAAATAAAATAAAAAATACTTATTCCGAACAAGATATATATTTCGTCATAGGTTCTGACAGTTACTTTGCGTTCCACACCTGGAAAGATTACCTCGGTATTCTAGGCATAGTTAAGCTTATTGTAGTTAACCGTCACAACAATCTAGACAAAGCAGAATATCGTCAATATTACGAAAAGCATCTAAAGACTATCCCTTTTAATAATCTTGTTTTTCTGGAACACTCTGCCATAGAAATCTCTGCCACAGAGCTAAGGCAAATGTTAAAGAAAGGCCAGGACATTTCAGAATTTGTGCCAAACTATATTGCTGATTATATTAAGCAGAGGGGCCTGTATAGATGATCATAGGATTAACAGGCAGGGCAGGGACAGGTAAAACAACAGCTGCGGCTGCAATTGCCAAAGAATTGGACCTAAAAATCATTGACCTGGATAAAATAGGTCATAAACTGCTAAACAATTCCCATATTAAAGCAGAACTATTAGCTAAATTCAGTCCTAAAATACTTAACCAAGACCAAACCATAAACCGGGACATACTCAGCAGCATAGTCTTTTCCAGCCAATCCCTCTTAAATGATTTAAACCAGATAATCCATCCCAAAATAAAAAAAGAAGTGCTCAATACCATAAAAAAACATCAAGACCATCATATCTTAATAGTCGGAGCCTTAATAAAAGAAATCGGCCTTACTCCACTCTGCCGCAAAATCATAACCATAGATGCTGATGAAAAGAAGATCAGGCAATATCTTGGCGAAAAAAGCATAATCCTTAATTTCCAAAGATCACAAAAAGAGTATCAAAAAGAAGCAGCTATTGTTATTCAAAACAACTTTGATGAAACTTTTATTCAATCTTGCCTGGAAACTACAGCTATGCTTATAGAATAATCTACCCGAGTCTGTTACCAATTGGAGCTACAGTTTTTTTCTAAGCGATTCCAAGCCTATTAAAAAACTCTTGGGTTTTTTTTCCATTAGGTTCTTTTTTAGCCCAATACTTAATATTGCTGATATCGATTTTTTGGTTCTTAGCTACCATCAGGGCTTGTTCAAGAGATTGTTCATCATCCCAGTGTATATAAGCTGCAAGCCGATCCTTTACGCAGTCGGTAGGAGTTAGTATTTTTATAGCTCCAGTATTAGATTTTAAGGTTTTAAACTGTGTTACAGGTTCATCTCCTATGGCTATCGGAGGAGAAACAAATTCAAGAAAAAACTTACAATCCTTATGGATAAAATACTTTTTATCATCATAGACAAAGCCTATTCCTTCTAATATCTTCTTTACCTTTCTCATAGTTTCATAAGTAATAAAATCTAAATCATATGACATATATTTATTTTCTGTATAAATAGATACACAAGCCCCACCTACTAAAACAGCTTCCACATCATTCCTGTGCAAGTGCTTCCCTACATATTCAGCTAACTCTCTTACTCCAATATCTTTAAAATTCATTTATAAAGGCTTTCCTGTTCTTCTAGGTCTCTTTCGTTGGCTAGGAGTATAATATTTCGCTTTTATTTCTGAAGGTAAAAAATAATATGCCTTATTAATAAACTGCTTTAATTCCTTAACAAATGGATACCTTGGATTATATTCATATAAACGTAACTTTCCTTCTGTATAACTCACTAGTACTCCTGCTTTCTCCAGTTTCTGAAGAGCTGCTTGTACTCCATATAAGGAAGTCTCACATTCATCTGAAATCTTGGTAGCATAACACCTTTTATTCACCTGAAGTGTGAAAAGTATCCTCTCTACATTCTGGTTTCCAAATAATAATTCTAACATCTCAATCACCAACTTTATTAGTTATATAACCAATTATATTAGTTATTATACCACTTTTACTATTATTTTAAACATGTTTTGTATTTAACCTTGTTTTGTTCCTAAATCTATGATTAAAATAAATCTATGCAAAATAACACAAACCAAACCAAAGGAGTAAAAATCCTTCTAGGAGATCCTAAAAAAGCAGTCTTTAAGCTGGCCATCCCTATCATAGCAGCCAATTTCATCCAAACTATCTATCATCTGGCAGATGCTGTGTGGGTTGCAGGATTAGGATCTTTGGCATTAGCCGCAGTTGGCCTTTTTTTTCCTTTTTTCTATATTTCCCTGGCCTTAAGTCTAGGCATTAGTATCGGCGGAGGATCTGCCATTTCGCGTAAAATAGGAGCCCATGATCAAAATGGGGCAGGGGAAGTAGCTTTGCATACTTTTATATTAACAACTGTTTTAGCCATTGTTTTTATTGTGCCTCTGTATTTATTCATTGATAAAATCCTGGCCTCTATCGGCGCTGGCCAAGCTCTGGAACTGGCTGTTATTTATGCCAAAATAATGATCATTGGCTCTGTATTTCTATTGTTCTCCAACTTGTGCGCAGCTATTTTACGGGCCGAAGGAGACAGCAAAAGAGCTATGATAGCCTTAGCTATCGGCACTGTCTTAAATATTTTTTTGGACCCACTATTTATCTACGGCTTTAAATTAGGTGTTGCAGGCGCTGCCTGGGCAACCCTTCTTTCAATGGGAATCAGTCTGCTAATTATGGCTAACTGGCTATTCTTTAAAAAAGATACTTTTATACCTATCCATATTAAAACCTTTGTTCTTAAAATGAATATTTTAAAAGATATCTTTAAAGTAGGCCTGCCTGCTAGTGTTCAGCACATCGCTATGTCATTATCTATGTTCGTATTAAATATAATAGTTGTAAACCTGGCCGGGCCTGACGGCATTGCCGTTCTTACAACCGGCTGGCGTGTGTTTATGATCGGAAGTATGCCTATTTTCGGCTTTGCAGCTGCTATTGTCTCTTTATCAGGGGCAGCCTATGGGGCTAAAAATATACCAAAACTAAAAATCAGCTACCTGTATGCCATCAAATCCGCCATTCTAATTGAATTAACCGCTGGGGTACTTCTATTCACTTTTGCTCCTTACATAGTTTACATTTTCACTTACACTCAAAACACGGCGCATATCACATCAGAAATTATTAACTTTTTAAGAATAACCGCTTTTGCTTACCCAGCCCTAGCCCTAGGTCCGATATCTTCCTCTGTATTCCAAGGTATTGGTAAAGGATTCAATGCTTTAATTGTGACTATTGTACGATCACTAATTTTACTAATTCCTTTAACCCTATTTTTTGCTTATGTTCTGGATTTAGGGCTTACCGGAGTATGGTGGGGCATTGTAACAGCTAACCTGACCGGAGCCAGTCTTTCATTCCTATGGACCTATACACATATTAATAAAATGCTCAAAAAAAAGTCTTTTGAAGAAAAAGCCGTTTACCAAGTTTTACCGGATTATAATAGGGATTAACTAAAACATAAGATTCCAACATTAACAATTGGACCATCTTCGTTTCTATGCGTATCTATAATGGCAGAAAAAATTGATTTAAAACTATCCCTTTCTTCAAACTGATATCCCTCCTGAGAATCTAGTTGGAAATCAAAAATAGCATCACTGCTGGTACTTCCGACCACAGCCAAACCGTGTGTAGAATTCTCATAATTTAACCAAAGCATACAGTAATTTGTGTTTTTATCCCAAAGACTCATAATTACAATCCAGAAATAGGCGACTATTATTCAATAGGAAAGAATATTGCCGCTATGTTTTATTATTCAGGCTTAGACTCAAATCAATATTCTGAGTTTAAAACTATCCTAAATGGCCTACTAAACAAAAATCCCAACAAAAGAATGACGCCACAGGAAGCACTACAGATACTGAAATAAAACGCGCATAAATATCAATAAAGCTGAAGCGTAAAAATCTTGTTTATTCCGAGCATAGATGGGGAATAACTTAAGAAGAGAGCTATGGTATAATAGTCTCTGCATGAGCGCCTTTATATGTTAAGGAGAAAATCATGTCATTCGGCATTAAAAAAAACCCACCTAATAAAAAATTGTCTCCAACGCAAAAAACACCCCTCCCAAATGATCCTCAAAAGCCAAAAATAACGACTAAAAAAAATCAACTAACCACTCAAAAAACTCACAATCTACGAGATATTCTACTTAATATCCCCATTAATAAAAATAAAAAAAAAGAAAAAGAAAAAGAAAAAGAAAAAGAAAAAGTAAATGAAGAAATAGATAGCCATCTTAAAAAACAAGTCAAGATCAAAGTAATAACAAAACTAACTCCAACTGAAATAGATTCAAAACTTTCCTCCCTCCCCAGAAACGAAAAATATGACAAGGAGGCAACTAAAATATTACACACCTATATTAAAGAATCAAAGCAAACCATTTCCGGAGCTCTAAGCTTAATTGATTACTACTCTAAGTACTTGAACAGTAAAATCATAAAAAACACACTTACGAATTGTAAACAAAATATCATTACCAACACAAAAAATAAAAACCATATATCAAGTTTAAATAAGAAAAACTATCGAGCTTATGCTTGTGACAAAGCACCTGGAATATGTATCAGTTTTCATTTATTTGCTATTTCCGCTGCTATGGATATATATAACGATGATGATTTTATATCTGAGGAGGATTTCTATAAAACATTACAAGTAGTCGACAATAAATTAATACAAAAAACCTGCTTAAGCTGGTGCTTCTTAAATAAGGAAACAAGAATTAAGAATATCCAGAATTATTTAGACAAAACTCACCCGAAGCTCACAAAAACATCTCAAAATTTTTTAATAAAAATAATTAATACATATATTGAGCAAGTTAAACCAGAAAATTTTAATCTCCAGGATACTTTTTTCTTAGGCCTAATCAAAGGCGAAAGAATCGACAAAAAAAAGAGCAATAAAACTTTTACTATTATCAAATCTCCAAACGGCGAAGAATATGAACTACTAAACACGATCTCAATTAAGTATGCTAAAAAAAAGGGCTTAGATAAAGAAGAATCCTGGATCAATAAAAACACATCTAAAAGTTTAAAGTTTGTTTTGGGTGAAGGTCAAACAGGAAAGGTGCGTTTAGCCAGAAATATAAATACAGGAGATATCTTAGCTGTAAAAAAAATGGATAGTAAGTATTATAACGTGGCACTAATTGAACTGGGAAATGCTAAAAAAGCCATAGGTGAGAAAGAAGATCTGGTTTCTGACATTGTTTTAACTGAATCCTCAAAATCTACGCCTAGAATATATTATTTTATGCCCCTGTTAAGAGCAAAGCCCTTACCGCACTGTTTTATATTAACTCTTACAAAAGAATCATTGATAAAAAAGAACATACCTGAAAAGGACGCCATACTACTAATTAAGTACCTTAAGGAATTTAAGATTATAAAGCACAATAATGAAATAAAAATATTTGACCTAAATACAGAAGTCATTAACTCAAAGGCAAAAAAACAATTTTTTAGCCAATATAAAGGATTGAAAATAGCAGAAGATAGATTAAACCGTTATTTTATGAATAAGTACCAAGAATTCATTCTTTTATTGGGCAAATATGACAAAGAGTTAAACTCAATCTCCAGTAATAAAATTAAAAAACCACTTAAGACAATCTATAACGTATCTGTAAAAATGTTGAAAGAAGTAATTAACCTGCATAAAAATAAACTATTCCATGAGGATCTTCATACATATAATGTATTGCTTAATCCTAAAAATCTAGAAGAAGTACATATTTGCGATTTTACTCTTTCCACTAGCAGCACAAAACTAGAAAAACGTGAGGGCCTTAGAAAAGATTACCCCCATAATGCACCTGAATTATATTATGATAATGGAGTTAAAGGAAAAACAACTGAATATTACAATCCGGAAATAGGCGACTACTACTCTGCAGGAAAAATTATTCAAACCTTGTTTACTTATTCAGATTTAGACTCAAACCAGCTTCCTGAGTTTAAAACCGTCATAAACGGCCTATTAAACAAAGATACTAACAAAAGAATGACACTACAGACAGCATTACTTATATTGGAAAAAAACGCATACAAATATCAATAAAAATAATAATTAAAATAAACTCTTAATCTTATTTTGTAAGTCATCTTTGGCTTTATCCAGCTGGTGCTGCTGCTTGTCCATTTCCTTTTTCAGCTCTGCCTCTTTTAACTTCTTTTGCCTTTCCAATTCTACTTGTTCTTTTTTCAGCCTTGCCTCAGCTTCTCGGCGTAACTTATTCACAGCTTCATTTACTTCTTTTTTCTTTTTTTCTATTTCCTGCTGGTATTTGTTTACTTCTGAAAGGTTTTCAGTCAATAACTTATTAATGCCGCCCTTATCCAAGTTCAGCTTTTCAAGTAGTTTCCTTTGCTCACCTTGGACTAGATTGCCTAAAGACTTTTTCAAAGCTCGTTTGGCCTCGTTTACTTTGTTTTGTACTAGCTTGCTGACTGCTTTGGAAAACCGCCTGTCCAGATCAGAAGTTAAGCTGATATCAGGATTGGTTAAAGTGCCTGAGATTTTACCCTTTACGGTCAAACTGGGAAATTGGGTCACAACATTAGTTAAAATCGAGGCAAATGATAATTCATTCTTATTAATACCAGAAGTTGAAAAAACTAGCTTATCTCCATAAAAATCAACATTACCTAGAAAACCCTCTCTTTGAAAAAGAAAATTAGATGATACTTTTCCGGTTCCGGTTTTAAGCACCAATTTTTTGTTCCCTTCATGATGAATAGTTTTCTTTTCAAGAGGTATATCACTTATCAAAACTTCAATTTTACTTTCACTTTCCCGCCTACGAAAATCTAACCATCCTGTGGCAAATAACGCGGAAGAGGGGAGTAAAATATTTTTAGCAGCAATCTTTATCCTGGTAGGTTTATTTATGATTGCCTGATCAGAAGTAAGGTCATTAAGATATCCGTCAATCTCTTCTTTATGCTTACCTTTACCGGACAATACTATTTTTTTAATCCAAAGACCGGGAAAAACACTACGGCCATATTTTGGGAATGAGATGTCCAATCCTTTTCGGCGCACAGGCTTTTTAGGCGCACCAGGCAATTTTTTTAATGGCAAATACCTCTTTACTGTTTTTATGGTAGTTATTGCTTTGGTAAGCTTGTTATGCGTCTCCTGGCCTAAAATCATTTTAGTAATGTTCTCTGTTTTCAAGCTCCCCGCGCTTATTAAGCTGCTGAACTTCTGATAATCCTTATTGCCTAAAGCTGTAACCTGGTTTATCTGCGATTTTAAAAGCTTATAGTCTGTTTCAAATTTATCTTTTTGGCCTTCTAAATCTGTTTTTAAATCATTTATCATTTTTAAAATGTCTTTTACTTTTTTATCTGCATCCTGAAAATCCTTTAATTCCATTTTTGTCAGCTGATTAACTTCCTTGGATATTACACCTACCTTTTCGTCATATACCGCACTTTTCAGAACTTTCTGCCACTTTTGTTCCAGTGCTGCTGCTGTTTTTTGGACTTCTTTTGCTTTTTTAACAGATGCCGGAGTTTGGCTGGCTAGTATCTGATCAATATCAATCTTTTCCGTAAGCTTGGCCAGATCCATTTTCTTAGCTTTTTTATCAGGCTCTGTTTTTTTCGTTTTTTCTAATTCTTCATCCTGAGCAGTGACTTCCTTGACGATCTCTTTTTTTGTTTTCATTTTAAGCTTGCCTGATGTCTTTCTCTTTGTGGCAAAGGATACATCCTTGATAATAACTGTATCCATAATAAATTTTTTCTTTAATAATTGCTTGAAATGCAAGTCAGCCCGGAGCTGGCCAATTTCAAATAGATTTTGTTTCTCCCGGGATTTATCAGCTACTGCAATACCCTTTAGAGTAAAACCAAGAGGACTGAACTTAATCTTAGCGTCATTGATCTCTACTTTGGCGCCAAATATTTTTTGGCTGTTCTTTATCAGA
>JBHPDY010000032.1:0-15450 GCA_042577605.1 Candidatus Margulisiibacteriota bacterium | reverse complement strand
ACATAGGATCTATATCTTTGAACGGATAGGGGTAAAATACGGGGAGTTTACCTGTTGGATAGCAGCCTGAATACGTTTGATATTTTCTTCTGACACCAGGGTTTTTATATCAATATTTTCGCCTTTTTCAATAAGCATAGCGATATGGGTGGAAATAGTGCGTTCGGAAATACAGCGGATTTGGGCGATCTCGGAAATGCTTTTGTTTTCTTTGAAAAGTTGTAGGGTTTGGGTTAGTGTGCTTGCCTTTTCTGTTTTTTCTTTTCCAGTGGTAAGGGGAAGAAAGTTATCATCAGCGGGTATATTATTTTCCTGGCAATAAGCAATGATTTGATTTAGGAATTGGGCACCGAACCTTTTTAGTTTTTCTTGTCCTACTCCGTTTATGGCGAGAAACTGTTCTTTGGTCTGGGGATAGCAGGTGCAGATTTCCATAAGCGTTCTATCATAAAAGACTACAAAGGGTGGAACTCCCATTTCCTGGGATATCTGCTTTCTAATCCGGGCTAGAGTATTAAATAACTCTCTATCATAATCCGGATAATCTTTATCTTTTGCTTTTTTCTCTATAAATATTTTCTTCCTAAAACTGATATTTTTTTTATCAAATAATATTTCACGGGATTTGTTTGTAAGCTGAAGTAGAGGATAATCTCCTTCGCTGATAAAAAGATAGCCCATATTTATCAAGGAAAATATGTAGTAACGGATTTCTATTTTTGAGTGTTCTGCCATTATATTATACGTTGAAAGCTCATTATGCTTGCGCTGTAAAAGTGTTTTGTTTTTTGAGCCGTTAAGAACATTGATGACATAGTTGATGCCGAACCTCTGGTTTAGCCGGTAAACACAGGATAGGATTTTTTGAGCAATAATTGTTCCGTCTATTTGTTCTACGGCATCTAAGCAGTTGTCACAATTATGGCATTTCTCCTGAGCGTATTTTTCCCCAAAATATCGAAGTAGTTCGCTCCGCCGGCAGTTAACAGAGCTGCAAAGAGTAAATAATTGTTCGGTTTTATGTTTCAGTTGGTTAAGAACAAATTCATTAGAAATATCAGCCAGCAATTTTTTATGCAGGACCAGGTCCCGGGTAGAGTAGAGCATAAGGCATTCTGCTGGTAAGCTATCCCGTCCGGCCCGTCCGATTTCTTGGTAATATTGCTCGATATTTTTTGGCATATCCAGATGAAAGACAAAGCGTATGTCTGGTTTATGTATACCCATACCAAAAGCAATTGTAGCTACCATTATTTTAGAATCGTCATTGATAAAGGATTTTTGGGATGCTGCTCTGGCTGTCTCTGTCATTCCCGCGTGGTATTTTTGGACAGAAAATCCTTGTTTGGCTAACAAATCAAAGGTTTTATCAACTGTTTTTCTGGTACTGGCATATACAATTCCTGATTTTTCGTAGTTTCGGTTTAAATAAGTTAAGAGTTGATTCTGAGTATCAATTTTATCATTGATACGGATAGTTAAGTTTGGCCTATCAAAGCTGCTGCGCATGAACTCAGGATTCTGCATAGCTAGTTGAGCAAAGATGTCTTTAATAACCTCAGATGTTGCGGTTGCTGTAAAAGCAGCAATACTGACATTACCGAATTCTTCTTTAAGTTGGGCTAGTTTTCGATATTCAGGCCGGAAAGAGTGACCCCATTGTGAAATACAATGTGCTTCGTCAACCACAAAAAATGATATTTGAGAGGATTTAAGTCTTTTCATAAACACTGGATCTGAGAGTCTTTCCGGGGCTATGTAAAGTAGCTTGAATTTATTGATATTGTTGAGAATGTACATGGAATCGTATTTATCTAAGCTGCTATTGATGAAGGCAGCCTGGAGGCCAATTTTGTTCATGCTATCTACTTGGTCTTGCATAAGGGATATTAGCGGGGAGATTACAACTGCTGTGCCTGTCATTAATTGAGCAGGAAGTTGGTAGCATAGTGATTTACCTGAACCAGTGGGTTGTACTGCTAAGACATCTTTTTTGTTTAAAATGGTTTTTATGATTTCTTCTTGGTGTTCGCGGAAATTGTTGTAGCCGAAAATTGTTTTTAGGGAATTTTGGAGGTTGTTTTGCATGGATTTTATATTAATCTTAATTTATTGAAACGTCAATAAATTGAGTCTGGATGTTAAAATATGACCTTTTTGAGGTTTGTTTTGCTTGAAATATTTTATTTCATATTAAATCTAGGGGGAAGAACCAAACGCTCATGCACCGCTTAAGGTTCTCCCCCCTAGGACCCCCAGCCAAAAACTCAGTTTTTGGGTCCCTAATAGCTGGTGGAACCAGCGATCTAATTTCTACTCTCTATTTACTAAATCCGTTCTTCGTTTTTTGCTAGATCATTCGCTAAAGCTCATTATTAGAAATTAGAGATTAGATCGCAGCCGTTGGCTGCTAGTAGGAAAGAAAATTTGATTGGATGTATCCAACTCGTGTTATCTAATCCCGGCGCAAAATCCTTCCACTCGCTCTACATCTCCTTCGCTCAAACAGGAAGCTCTGATTTGCTTGATATTAACAACGGCACTTCATTTGTGTTGCTGGAAGGCGAATGGCTATAGGATTTCTTTGTAAAAAAGACGGAAGTGTAAACCTTCCTGAGATTAGTTGGGAATTATACGTGTTATTGAAAGGATTGTTTTTTTCGATGGTTTTTTTAATCTTTCTTTTTCCTTTTCTCCTCCTATCCTTTGGAACATTGCTCTTAGCCCCGTTGTTTTACAATGGGAGAGGGTGTTTGAACATATGTTTTCTCATTTATTTCGTGGGTGAGGGCCGGTTTATCCAATTTTCTCGATTCTGCATCTGTCCAATTCATCTGGATTAACCAAAGCTCTGCCCCCTCGCCTGTTGTTCTTCAATGGGAGAGGGCGTTTGAACATATGTTTTCTCATTTATTTTGTGGGTGAGGGTGGATTCCTCCAATTCTCTTAGCTGTATTTCCTTTTTCCTCTGAGGTTTCTTACGCACCGGTCTCTGAGACCTTTAGTAGTCTTTTTTTGCAGATTCTTCTATTTTGCTCTCCTTAAATGGATCCTTTTTTTTCTTGCAGTTAGTGAGATTAAAAGTAACAACTGGGATGATAGCTGATAAAAAGAAAATCGTGTTAGCCATAGATAGTATTGTGACTTTAGTCGGAATATCTGTTTCTTCCAACTTATTTTCAGGAATCTCTTTTTCGTCAGAATTGATGCTCGTATTTTCAAAATTAGTACAGATAGATGTACAACTTGTTTGATTTCCAAAATAGTTATTGATAGACATAGGATCTATATCTTTGAACGGATTAGTTAGTGAAATATTTAATCTAGCTTGCTCCGCTAGTAAAGTATTCAAGTTTATTTTTTGATAAATAGCCACAGTAGTAACTGGCGTAGATTGAGTATGTTTTTCTTGTTTATTGGTTTTTTCTTTATTTTCGTCGGAATTCTTAGTTATAATTTTAATACCTAGATTAGGATTAGTTGATTGAACATTCATATTATCATCTCCTTTTTATTTGTCTTATATAATATTATCGTACAAAAAGAAAAAAAATTGCGGAATTTATAGTTAATGCCTTATTTATTAGTATTTTTTTCCACTAATCTAGCAATCCCATCCGCAACCGAATAATCAATCTGACACTCTCTGCAAACCAATATATTCTTATCCTGCTTATACTCAACTTTATTCTTACAAGTAGGACAAGCTAAAAAATTTACCAAATATTCGTTTAACATTTTTATCTTTCCAAAATAAAAGTAACCGGCCCGTTGTTCTCTAAGTTTATTTTCATCATGGCACCAAACTTCCCGGTCTGGATTTTATTATTATATATGGCTTTTAACTTATTTACGAAATTTTCATAGATCGGGATGGCTGTTTCGGGTCTGGCGGCCTGGTCAAAACTGGGCCGGCGGCCTTTCTGACAGCTGCCATAAAGTGTAAACTGGGATACTACCATTATTTCGCCTTCAATGTCTTTTACGCTAAGGTTCATTTTGTCGTTATCATCTTCAAAGATGCGGAGATTGATGAGCTTTTCTGTTATGAATTCGACTTCTTTCTCTGTGTCTGTATGATTAATTCCCAGTAATACTAGGAGTCCAGGGCCTATTTTGGAATATAGTTTGTCTTCTATATGGATTGAAGCGGAATTTACTCTTTGAATAACAGCCTTCATGTTAGTAGCTGAGTTTTTTATTTGCAGTTTTGATAAAAGGCTTAACTTCTTTCATTAACATGGCAAATTCTTTAAAGTTTAATGACTGTGGGCCGTCTGAGGAAGCATTTTCCGGGTCCGGATGTACTTCTATCATAAGGCCGTCAGCTCCTGCGGCAATGGCTGCTTTGGACATTGGGATTACTAAATCCCTTCTACCTGTGCCGTGGCTAGGATCAACTATTATTGGTAAGTGAGTCCTGCTTTTTAAGGCAGGGACCGCATTTAGATCCAAGGTATTCCTGTATGCAGTTTCAAAGGTTCTGATGCCTCTTTCGCAGAGGATAACGTTATAATTTCCTTCGGAAAGTATGTACTCAGCAGACATTAACAGGTCGTCCAGGGTGGCTGCCATGCCCCTTTTTAAAAGGACTGGCTTTTGAGTTTTGCCAACTTCTCGCAGTAGGGCAAAATTCTGCATGTTCCTGGCTCCGATTTGGATAATATCCGTATAAGCCGCGACGGTATGTGTTGTATGGGCAGCAACTAGTTCTGTGACAACAGGCAGCCCTGTTTCATTGCTTGCTTCTTTTAAGATTTTCAATCCTTCTTCTTCCAATCCCTGGAAACTGTAGGGCGAGGTGCGTGGTTTGTAGGCGCCGCCTCTCAAAATGTGTGCCCCATGTTTTTTTATGAACTGGGCAGTGCTCATTGTCTGTTCATATGATTCTACAGCGCAGGGGCCTGCCATAATTACAAAATTATCTCCGCCTATCTTTATATTATTAACATCAATAACTGTTTGCTCTTTTTTAGTTGATAGAGAAGCTAGCTTGTAAGGGTCCATGACTGGCATAATATGCTGGACCATCGGTAGGTTTGAAAGAGCTTTCAATTTTTCCCGGTTCTTGTTTCCGACAGCACCGATAATAGTTTTTTCAACCCCCTGGATAATATGAGGCGTAAATCCAAGCGCCTTGATTTTATTTACTATGAACTGGATGTCTTTTTTCGGGGAATTGTCTTTTAGAACAATTATCATTTGCTAGTACCAGCTTCATTTTTTGTATCAGTTTTTTCTTCTGTTGTGTGCAAGTTTTCGTTTGGTGCTGGAACAGGTGCTTCAGGGATTTCTTTGAAAATTATTAAAGCTCTGGCTGTTTCGCCTGCTTTATTTTTAATAAGGGAAATGTTAAGCAGAAGTTTTATTTCACCTTTTAAGGTTATTTCCAGGTTGGTGGTTTTTATTTCTTTTTCCAGGGCTTTATCCAGGTTATCCAGTATTTCCTGGTTGGTTATCTGGCGGGAAATGGTTTGGTTAATGATTTCTCCTGGTATGAGTTTTAAAATGATTTCTGCCGGATGATTGATATGGGTGACTATTTTTTCCTGGTTGACCAGGATTGCGCCTTCATCGATTAGGTTGAGAAGTACTTTTAAGGAACTTGATTCTACCGAGATCTGAGTGGTCTTCATATTGTCAAATGATTTGAATATAGAAAAAGTCGAGAGCAGGTTTTTATATATCTCGGAAAAAGTTTTTCCGGAAAACAAGTCATTGAAGTGCGACTCCAGTTTTCGTTCGCTTAAAGCTTCCTGAAGAGAGGTATTGATTTTTTTGATAAAATTATTGATATCAAAGTATAGAAATATAAAAATGGGTAAAGCGGCAAGGGCGCATAAACTAAATAGGCGAATGCCGATGAATTTGAGTAACTGGGTAATTTTTTCATTAATAAAATAGTTATCTTTTAAAAAAGAGGTAAGGTCAAAATATAAATAACTGAAAATCCCTAAAAAAATTATGAGCAGCAGTAGATATGCAGCGACTATTTTCCAGGAGAACGTAAAAGACAGCTTTTTTTTATTCATCAGGTTTTCCTTCCTGTAAAAACTTGCTGATATTGGTGTCAGTCCCGACTATTACTAAAGTGTCGTCTTTTTTTAAGGCGTAATCAGGATCAGGTATGTCAGTCATTTTTGTGCGGAATAATACGTCTCCGCCATCGCTGATATGGGCGTCCTGGGCTTTGATGCCTACAACATTGATCTGAAATCTAGACCTAAGGTTCATGTCTCTTAAGGTTTTTCCGACAAATACAGCCGGGACCTTTACTTCCAAAAGAGAATGCCTGTCAGAAATCTCGATGTATTTGCCTACTCCTTCGGAAACTAGGGAATTTGCCAGCTGCATACCCATTTCTTTTTCTATATTGATTATGTAGTTGATACCCATGGAGGTAAGGATGCTTTCTTGGAGAGGATTAATGGCGCGTACATATATTTCATTGACATTCATTCTGATAAGCAGGGCAGTCGTCAGTAAACTTGACTGCACGTTCGTGCCAATAGCCACAATAGCTTTGTCAACATGATCGACATTTACAGCCCGCATAGCTTTTTCGTCCGTAGAGTCTAAGACTATGGCATTAGTTACCAGTTCTTTGATCTCAGAAATTACTTCCTGATCTTTATCTATAGCAATTATTTCAAACCCTTTTTGGGTAAGATTAATTGCTATTTGATACCCGAACTGCCCTAAACCGATTACTGCAATACTTTTCATGCGATTAATATATTTTCTTTAGGATATGCATAGTTGATCTTTGGCTTTCGCCTTGCTAAAGCATAGGCTAAAGTTAAAGGGCCAACTCTTCCAATAAACATCACTACTATTATAATCATTTTACCGGCAAAAGATAAATATTTTGTAATACCCAGAGATAAGCCAACTGTACCAAATGCGGAAAAGGTTTCAAATAATACTTTTACAAAAGAATGTTTTTCAAAAGAAAGCAGCAAGTAAAAGAAAAATGCGATCAGCACAGCAGAAAGGATAATGATGGCTAGTGCTTTCCGTGTGTTTTCCCTGGAGATGGTGCGGCCCGAAATTTCGGTTTTATCTTGGGACCGTAGAGTGTTCCAGGCATTAAGGAAAAGCACACTAGCGGTTGATGTTTTAATGCCCCCCCCTGTTGATCCGGGAGATGCTCCGATATACATTAAAATTATCAGGAAAAATAGGGTTGGTAGTTTGAATGATTCTAAGTTGATAGTGTTAAAACCTGCAGTCCTGGCAGTTACGCTTTGAAAAAAGGCAACAAAACTTTTTTTTCCTAAAGAAGAATAAGGAGCCAGTGAACCGTTATATTCTCCAATTAGAATTAGAATAGTGCCGCTTAAAAGCAGGAGGAAAGTTGCTGTCAGGACTATTTTTGTGTGTAGTCTGATCGGGGTTTTGATTTTTCTGTTCTTAAGGCGGTTGGTCAGGTCTACAATGACCGGGAAACCGATTCCTCCGATAATAATTAAAAAAGCAATTACAGAGACTATGGAGTAGTTGGTAGCATAATCTACAAAGCTGTTAGAGAAAAGCGAGAAACCCGCGTTGCAAAATGCAGAAATAGAATGAAAGACAGAAGCAAACAAGGCATATAGGTTACTGCTGAAATCATTTTTCCAGAAAAAGAATAAAAGGCCGGCACCAACAGCTTCAAAAAGAAAAGTAAATTTGAAAATGGCCTTTAAAGCCTGCCAGGACTCTGAAGTGCTCATTGTGGAATAAGTTTGCTGGAATTCCAGGGTTTCGCTATGGGACATTTTTCTGTTTAAGATGCGGGCCAGAACAACCGAAAGGGCCATAATCCCTAATCCGCCGATTTGCATAAGAAGCATAATGGTGGCCAGGCCGAAGATAGTAAATGTTTTACTTATATTGTTTACTACCAATCCTGTAACGCAGATTGCTGAGGTGGCGGTAAAAACAGCATCCGGGTAAGGTATTGCTGATTTATAAGTAGCGATCGGAAGGCTTAAAAGAATGGAGCCTATAAAAATACAGAAAAGAAATCCGATAATCAACATTTGAGCTGGTTTAAATTTTAGGTTTTTAAAAAGCTGATGAATGTGGACGATACGGCCTAGCATGATTATCAACATGGCGATTTGAATAATAACTAAATTAGAAAAAGGCAATGGTACAAAGCGGTTAATGAAAAGCACAAAAATTGCCAGGTCAGATATGTGAGTCAGAAGATGACGGGGCCCTCTGATAAATATTCTTAAGAAAATATCAATAATAAAATATATGGCCAGGTAGGTAATTAATTTATAGAAAAAAGCCTCGTTCTGGCTGCTTAGCTTAAAGCCGAACTGGATTGTGAGGACAATGCCGGTTATTAAACAAGCGATGGCTGATTGAACGTTCAGGATTGCCAGGAATTTTTTTTTAGTCATTTGTAGTTAAACAGCCTTATAGTATTAAGATGGCCCCGGCGACAACCGTTGTCCATAAGCCTTTTTTGCCGATGGCTGATTGGGTGATATGGGTAGTTTTAACTATCTGCCCTTTCATTTTCCAGATCTCTTTCCTTTCGTCCCATAGTAAATTTAAGTCAATTGGGATACCTAGTGTGGTTGCTAACATTTCAGCTGCCATATCCTCTGCATAATCTCCGGCTTCCTGCTCTGTTTTTCCATGTGAATGGTGTTCTGAGAGATACCCATGCTTTGACTTGTCCTGAGGCAAAGCAATTCCCACAGAGGCAGAGACCAAACGGTTTTTTTCCTTAACTGCATTATCTGACAAGACACAAAACACTATTTGCCCTGTTTTAAGTTTTGCTAAACCTGCTTTTCTGGAAACCATCTTACAATTTGGCGGACAAATGCTGGAAACTCTGACTAGGTTAAATTCTGCGATCCCGGCTTTTCTTAAGGCCATTTCAAATGATACTAATTTTTCTTTATGCGCTCCAACGCCCTTAGTTAAAAAAAGGCTTTTAGGTACTAAGTTCAAGTTGGTTCTCCTTTTGGCTAAGTTGCTTTTCTGCCTGACAATAATTTTAATATTTCAGCATGAAACAGGCCGTTGCTGCTGATGACGCTTCCGGAGTAGATGTCTTTTTTGCCTTGAGCATCTGTGAAAACTCCGCCTGCTTCTTCAATAATGATTTTAATAGGAGCAATATCCCAGGGTTTAAAACCAAAGTCAAGGGCAAACTCACCGCAGCCCATAGCTACTAACATATGCGAGTAATAATCACCAACTCCGCGTTGGCGGTTGGTTAGGCTCAAGACATCCATGAAACTGTCTGGAAGTTCGTTGGCTTCCGGGCCAAAAAGACTGCCATGAAAAACCTGGGAATCCCGGATGTTTTTGATTTTTGATACGGATATCTTGGACCCATTGTAATAGCTGCCCTGGCCTTTTGTTGCCCACCAGCGTTCACCAGTTTGAGGAGCGGATACTAAACCTACAGTGATCTCACCTTCTTTTTCGATAGCTAGTAAAGTGGCGAAAAACGGGATGCCCCTGATGAAATTCAATGTCCCGTCAATCGGATCAATGATCAGCTTAAGCTTGGCATCTTGTGGGCATTGTCCGAATTCCTCTCCATAGATTTCTATTTCTGGGAAATTGTTTTTCAGCTCATTGCGAAAATACTTCTCTATTTCCAAGTCTGCTTGGGTTACAGGAGTTTTGTTTTGTTTATAAGTATGTTCTAAGTTTGCCTGATTGAAATAGTCGCAGGCAATTGCATCGGTTTTATCGGTACATTTTAGCAGGAAATTTAATAGGCTTTCATTGTTATAGTTCATTTTACATAAATATTAACATATCCTAGCTAAAAAAATTACTCTTAGTGAAATTTTATGGGATTTAGTACGATAATTTAATCAGAGTATTCTATTATCAATAATTTACAATATTAATGAGGGCAAGTAATGAAGGTAAGACTAAAAATCGTTAGTATAAAAGAAATAAAATCTGTAGGAATGCAAGCTTCTCTTATAGTAGAAATGAAAAATGAGGGCGCACAGTTTTGTCCTACTGAGGGTACCAGACCAAACTCCGCCCAAGTAGATACAATTAAAAAAGCTGATCAATCTTTGCAAATTGAAATACCTGTTGCAAGCATGGCAACTCAAGTAGAAGTAAAAACATTTGAAAAAGAATCTCAAGCCGCTTCTCCAAATGTGAGTTCTAAAACACAAACAATTTTTGTGCCTCAGCAACAAGGGCCTGATCCGGATACGAAAGTACATGTATCTAAGAAAATACCAGCGCAAGGTACTACTCCTGAAGAAGAATTAAAAAAGATATTAATAGGAATTAAACCAGTAAACATAGAAAATAAATTGGAAGATTCAGAGCCTTTTGGAAAATCTTTGATTACTGGTACTAGTTTTTTATATTCTCCATCTAATCCAGAATTTCGAAAAAATCAAAAACCTAAATACTATGAATTACGAATAAATAAAATTAGCGAAAATATTAGTTTGTTGTTTTGTCATAATAGAGAAGAATTGTTAAGAGAGCGCATCTGTTGTTATATAGAATTAGGTAAATACGGTAAAGCTTTAACCGATCTGTCAGAACTAGAATCTAAGCACAAATATCCTAAAAAAGATGAGAAGTTTTATTATCTTAATCGTTTTGCATGTTATTTATTTTGTAAAGATAGCGCTAACAAAGAAGAAGAAAGAGAACAAAAATTAGAGGAAGCTAGCGGTAAATTAAAAGACCTAAAGGAATTTATAAGTCACAATATTTCTCAAGCTTTATTAGCATTGTTTGGTATCGGAGAAAACGGAAAGAAAAGCAAAGAAGCAAGGTGTGAACACGCCATAAAATATTTTAAAAAAGCAAAACACGGATTTGAAAAAGAATTAAAAAAGGAATTTAACAATAGTTCGGAGGAAAAGAATCCGCGGGATGTGCGGAGCAATGAAATCGGTGTAATCTATAAGAATTTATATCTCATTTTCAAGCTACAAAAGGAATTCGGAAAAGCTTATGAAGAATTGAAAGAATTTATTAGTAAATATGTTTTAAAAGCTCCCCATAATTATGGTTTAGATGCTATAAGTGAATTTGGGTTCGCATTATATAACTTGAAAAACTCCGCTAAGCTTAAGGATGGAATTGAGTTTTATGAGAAAGAAATGGCGGGACAATTTAAGAATTATAGCTTATTTAATAATATGGGGCGGGTTTATTGGAAAAACAAACAACTTGGAAAAGCCCAAAAATGTTTTGAAAATGCAGTTAAGTTAAATAAAAAAGGATTTGAGGCGCACTATAATTTAGGCTTAATCTATCTTAAACAAGGTTTAGAGCAAAGAAATAAAGTTTTCAAGATATTTGAGAGCATTAAGAATAAAAATGAATACTCAAGTTTTCTAAAGGCTTTAGCTGAAGTTGAAGATAAATTATCAGAAGCATTGAAAAAAATCAAAAAAGCAATAGAGATTTATGAAGAGAAATCAAATATTGAAAATTTTAGATATTATGCAAAAGATAAATTTCTTAGATTCTATAAAGATAGTAATATTGCCTGCCAAGAACTTATAAACATATGGCAAGTACAAATACATATTCTGAACATTTTTGTTTCTTCTACCAAGCAGTCGGTTGAAATTAGTCAAAAGACTAAGTCATCGCACAATAAGGTACTTGATACAATGTATTGTATTAGAAAGTACTTTGACTTTGAGGAATGTAAAAATATCTGGAAGTTAGAAAAAGCTTCAATTGATAATGTAAATGAGTCAGCTAAAAATGGTAAGAAATTAATAGAAAAACTTGAAATCCAAATAAAGGAAAAACGCGAATTTATTAAAGAAAAGGAAGAATCAACCCGAAAGAACAATGGTGAAATTGATCAATTGAAAACATCAATCGAAAAAAACAAGACGATGATTGAACAACCTAAATAAATTATTATGGGATTTTAAGGGCGATAGTCCTTAAATAAACCTTATTACTAGTCTGTGAAGCGCGTCAAAAGACTGAAGGTTAAAACACTTCCTTCATTTTTGAAATAAAAAAAATTGATCCAGTGATAATTTGAATTGTTTTTTTATTATTACTTGAAAGTAACTTGCCTATATTTTTCAGATTACATTCAAAAATAGTGCGATAATTAAAATTTCGGGCAATCTGGTTTACCTCAGAAAAGGGATAAGAAGTACCAGGTGCAAAATTGCAATAATGCGTTTTTGAAGATACTTCAAATATTTGCGTGAGCATATCAGGAGCTTCTTTTCTTTTTAAGATTCCAATTAAGAAAATAAAATTCGAATTGGGATAATCCTTTTTCAATGAATTGATCAGAGCTTTTATCCCGTCTGGGTTATGGGCGGCGTCTAGGATAATTATCTGTCCGTTTTTTTGTATTTTTGTATATCTTCCCCAAAAATCAGCTTTGCTTAAACCACTTAGAGCTTGTTCTTTTTTCTTATTTGTAAGCTGAAGTAGGGAAACGCTTTTTTTTGCCAGGGCAGCGTTTTGTTTTTGAAAACCACCTTGTAGCAAATAATCTTGGGGAAGTTTTTTTAAAGGGTAAACCGTAATGAAGGGGGCATTATTGTTATACGCAGCGCTTTTTAAAATATTGATAACGGTTTTGTTTTGGTTAATTGCGATAACAGGGGTATTCTTTTTAATAATGCCTGCTTTTTCTCTGGTGATTTTGGATAAACTACCGCCAAGTATTTCACAATGATCCAGACCTATTTTGGTGATTATAGTGATGATAGCTTTTATAACATTAGTAGCGTCCAGCCTGCCGCCCAAACCAGTTTCATATATTACAAAGTCAGGCTTTTTTTCTAGGAAATACAGGAAAGATATGGCGGTAAGTATTTCAAACTCAGTCAGCATTTCTGATATGTTATTATTTTTTTGCAGGGCTGAGAAAATTGAACAGAACTTGGTTTTTGAAATTGGCTTACCATTAATGCAGATGCGTTCGGTATATTCCCATAAATGAGGAGAAGTAAAGGTGCCTACTTTATATCCGGCTTTTTGTAATCCGGCAGCAATAAAACTAAGAGTGGAACCTTTGCCATTGGTTCCGGCAATGTGGATAGCATTTTTAAGGGATAAATGTGGATTTTTGATTGATTTTAGAAATTTGGAAAAATTGGCCAAGCTATAGTTTATTCCACGGCGGTAAACCTGTTTTTTTAACAAAGCAATTGTTTGGCTGTAGCTAAGCATTACTGAATTATATATCTTAGCCTTTGATAACGGCTAGTGGTTCTAACCTGACCACAATCTCCACTAGGTCTGTCTGTTCCCGCATAACATCTTCAATGTCTTTATAAGCGCTGGTTGCTTCATCCAGGTCTCTTTGAGTGCGTATGGAATGGAGGATGCCTTTTTCTGCCAGGCGTTGTTTTTCTTTTTCCAGGTCAAGGCACTTGCGGGCTTTGTGGCGACTCATTTTGCGGCCGGCGCCATGGGCACAGGATGTGAAGCTTTCCGCATTGCCTAAGCCTCGGACGATGTAACTTGGGGAGCCCTGACTGCCGGGGATTATCCCCAGTTCACCGTTTTTGGCAGAAGTAGCGCCTTTCCGGTGCACATAGACCTTTTTTCCGAAGTGGGTTTCCAGGTTAGCATAATTATGGTGGATATTTATTTCATCTTCAAAACTGCAATGGGTGATATCCTTGAAGATGTATTTGATTTTCTCTGCCATCAGCTTGCGGTTGGCTAGGGCAAACTCCAGGCAGAACTGCATTTCTTTGAGATAGGATATGGCTTCGTCAGTATTCACAGGCAGATAGGCCACGTCCCAAGAAGGCGGGATTTTATGTTTGAATTTGTTGCTTAGTTTTTTAGCCAGGTTGTTATAATGTCCTGCTACCTTGTAACCAATGTTCCGGCTGCCTGAATGGATCATAAACCAGATATGGTTGTCCGAGCCTTTTTGGATTTCGATAAAGTGGTTGCCCCCGCCCAGAGTGCCTAATTGGTATAGAGCTGATTCATATTCCCTGCTGACATTGGGATAATGGAATCCTGAATCTTTTTTGGGCATGAGGTTGTCATTCTGTCTTTTTTTGTTGTGCTTAAATCCTACGGGAATAGTTTGTCTAATATAGCCCAAAAGATGTTTTAGGGTTTCTTTTTGGATGCTGGTTAAGGAGGTTTTTACCGCCAGCATCCCGCAGCCGATATCAACGCCCACAGCATTAGGGATAACATGATCGACTGTGGCCACAACACCGCCAATAGGCATGCCGTACCCTGTATGTCCGTCAGGCATCAGGGCTGCGTGATGATAAGCAAAAGGTAAAGACGCTAGGTTTTCTATCTGTTGTAATGTGTCAGGTTCGATAGAGCCTTTTTTAGCCCAGACTTTGATAGCGATTAAAGCAGCTTTTGGCTTGTATGTATACATATTTTAATGATAAATCATAATTTGTTTTTGTCTAAGAGTTGTTAGTATTTAAAATTACTCCCTTAAAACTCACTTTAAAGACCGGAGACATAGTTTGCGATTTTAAGAAAACTCACCCCCCTAAATCCCCCCTCTCTTTTGGTTTAAATTATTAGGATTTAGTGTGATTTTGAGATAAAAAAGAGGGGGGACTTTTTTTGTTTTATTTATCTAAGGCGGAAGTCTCAGAAAGCCATGGAAGATAAACCTCAGAGGAAGTTTAACTCACCCTCATTCCCTCTCTTGAAAGAGAGGGACGGTAGGTTAGGATTTTCCAGAGATTATGTATAGAGAAGCAAAAAAAATAATCGCTAATTTCTTAGCTAATTTCTTCTTATTCCGTTTTATTTTATATTTATATCCTAAATGTTATTATTACATAATCATATATATTTATTGGAAGATAGATGGATCTAACAAAAAGTAATGTATTTATTCTTGGTGCGGGGGCCAGTATGGATTACGGATTTCCTTCTGGCAAAGAATTAATTGAATACATTTATACTCTTTTAAATGGAAATGTCATTTATGGTGAGAATAAAGTTTTAACAATACTAGCGCATCTATTAAAAAGTTTAGATAAAAATGGTAACGAAAAAAATAATAACGGAAAAAAAGATCCAAAGGATATAATTGATGATTTTAGTAAACGCTTATCGCTTTCCGGTCCCAAATCAATAGATGATTTCCTGGCACAGTATCCCGATTACTCTTTACTTGGAAAACTATGTATCTTAATAATTATATCTATTTTCGAAGACAGGCATGATGACTTCTTTTTTAAAAAAATAGATAAATTAAGAATTGAATGCGACGATAGGTGGCAAACTATAGGCCAAAGAACATTAAAGCTTATCCGATCAAAATATTCCTTCTATGAGTCAAAAGAAGGCTGGTATCAAACTTTTTGGGAGATTTTATATTCTGAGATTCTGAAAATGCCTGGGAAAGATGACAATGAAAAGATAGGAAAAGCGTTTGAAAATTTAAAAATAATTACTTTTAATTATGAAAGATCAATTGAATGGTTCCTTTACAATAGACTTATATATTTT
>JBHPDY010000031.1:0-15584 GCA_042577605.1 Candidatus Margulisiibacteriota bacterium | reverse complement strand
GTTTTACCATGGCCCTGGGATTCGATGGTAGAGCTTAAAGCCAGAAGATTAGTCTGGCTGGAAATGCCTTTGATGAGGCCTATGATTTCACTTGTTTCCTTGCTAAGGGAATTTATTGAATCAAGTACGCTTGCGGAATTAACAGTGCTGTAAAAAGCTTCATTAGAGACTTGGATGCCCTGTCTGGATTTTTGGATAGTATCTCTTAATGAATCATGAATGTTTTCCATGGGGATTGTCAGGGATTCGATCAATGATGATATTTTTTTGGTTGCATTGGAAGCTTTTAAGAGATGGGCTGAGTTTTCTTTTGAATTGAGGCTGGCGCCATTAAGGTTTTGGGAGGTTAATTTATTGGAATAAGCAACCATGTGCATCTGGGTGGCTACTTCATCTGAGGCATTGGCAATTGACTGGAGGTTGCTAATGATATTTTTGGCATTTACCGCCAATAAAGCAGAAAATTCTTCCAGGTTTTTATTATTGGTATGTAGTTTATATATTGATTTGAACAGATTATTGGCTTCAGTTAAGAAATCATTGTTTATCCGGGCAATACTGTCTATCTTTTTTTGGACATTATCGAGGAATAAATTTGCAGCATCTATGAGTTCTGATGTCTCATAATTCCCATCTTTTACCAGACGATTTTTTAAATTTCCATTGTTAATGGTTTTCAGAGATGCTGTAATGCTCTGTAAAGGCCAGGTGATAAGCTTGGCAGTAAAAGAATAAATGAAAAACAGTAGGATGGAAGCAATCGTAAGCATTTGGAAATTCATGGTCAATCTTTTGTTAAGGGAATGTAAGATGTCGTCAGCAGGTATTAATATAAGGACACTTGTTTGTAGGATTCCCCTAGTTGAAGTTTCTAATGGAATGATAAATCTGCTGATGTAATTGTTTTTATAATTGATGAAATTATGTTTAATAAAAACAAGCTGCTTAGCTTCTGCCAGTTTGTTTATTTCCATTATTTTCTTTTTTGAAAAAGATTTTCCTAACACAATGGTTTCCTGTTCGGAATTTGAGATAAAAGCAGAAGAATTAGGGTATTTTGATTGAACTATATTTATTAATTGTTGTGCAGAAAGAATATTTTTGGATGAGAGAGCACTTTCTTTTTTCGGAAATTCTGAAAAAAAGTTTTGCAGTTGGTTTTTGGCAGTTAAAATAAGTTGGGTTTTTTGAAAATAATAAGAAAAATAAAGTATAGAAGAAAAAGCCAGAATCGAAAGAAAAAGCAAAAGATAAACTTTTGCTGTTAAACTTTTGATTCTGCTAAACGGAAAATTTTTAGACATTTTCAATTTTTGTTTTATCATTGATATTGTATACTATATGAACTTCTGTGCAAACAGTAAGAAAGTAGTCTTTTAGTCTTTTGAAGTGCTGCGCGCTTCACAGACTAGGCAAATATATTTTTAAGGGCTTTGCCCTTAAAATCCCATATTAAATTCAGAAACCTGGGATTGAGTTTTTTTAAAGGCTTGAATGATTAAGAAATAACAATTGTGGGAATTAGAGATAATAATGGCTAAAGCATATATAGCAGCGACAACCCGCATAATCGGAAGATTTATCCAGAATGCTTGCGAAAAAAAAGGTATTGAAGTCCATTCTATGCAGGAAGAATCACAAATGTTTAATGAGCTTAAGATTGTTAAACCGGATGTTATTTTTCTGCAGGCCAATATTATAGAAGAAATAGAAGAAGATATTATCTTAAAAATTAAAGCAGATGATGAACTTGGCCGTGCTTTTATAGTAGTGCATGCCGCTAGGACTGAAGGGGCGCTTTTTTCCACACACCATGGTGCGGATGCGTTTTTACCTATTCCCTTTGTAGATGCTCAAGTCTTGTCCATTTTTAGGCGTGTTTTGAACCAGCCGAAACATTTGTTAATAATAACCAAGAACAAGACATGCGGCTCTCCTATTTTCTTGTCTTTGATTGAAAGAGGATATATGGTCCATTCAGTGAATTCGGGAGCCAGGGCATTAGAGTTTGCCAAAACATATTTTCCTGACCTTATTTTATGCGAGATTGAACTTAGTGATATGAGGGGACCGGATTTTTGTGTGCAGTTGCATCAGGATTCCAATAATGCCCAAATACCAATTATTGTTTTATCGGATTCAGATACTCCAGAGGCTATTGAAGAATGCATTCGTGCAGGGGTAAAACATATTTTATTAGAACCTTTTGATTCTGAGCAAAATATGAAAAAACTCCAGGAGATTGTCAGCCCCCCTACTATTGGCAGAAAACTAAGAGCACTGGTAATTGATGATAGTGGTACTATCAGAAATTTAATATCCAGGATGTTCCAGGAGTTTGGTTTTGAGGTACAGACAGCAAAAGATGGCTTAGAGGGGATACGTATGGTAGATACTGATCCTCCTGATATTATTACAACAGATTTTGATATGCCGATTATGAATGGCTGGCAATTTTGCACAGAGATGAAGAAAAATCCTAAAGTAGCAGATATACCTGTAATTATGATCACTTGCCGTGATACTGATGTTGATATTAAAAAAGGGCATTTTCTAGGAGTTTCAGCATATTTACCAAAACCTTTTAAGCAAGAGGAGCTAAAAGCCACAGTTAAAGAAGCCTTGGAAATAGCCAAAAAGAAAAAGCAGGAGCAGATACTATCCAAATACGTTGCAATGGATACCATACGAAGTGTTAAAAGAGTTGTTGAAGATGGTACGGAGCAGGAAACTGAAGAGCGGTTTATTACGGTGTTATTCAGTGATATTTGTTCTTTCTCCTCTAAATGTGAGAGATTGAGCGCCAAGAAGATTGTAACGCTTTTAAATGCTTATTTTGACCTGATGGTAGATCAATTGCATGATAATGAGGCGATTATTGATAAGTTTATCGGAGATGCCATTGTAGCTCGATTCGATGATGAGGATCATTCCAAAGCTGCTTTGAATGCGGTGAGGGCTGCTTTAGCTATGCTTGAAGCTTTGAATAAATTTAATGAGGAGTCTATTGAAGAGATTCATGTGCGCATAGGAATAAATTCCGGTGAGGTTATTATGGGTAATCTAGGTAGTGAGAAGTACAGGTTGGAATATGCCATGATTGGGGATAATGTGAATATAGGGCAGAGGCTAGAAAGTAAGGCTCCGAAACAAGGTTGTTTGATTTCAGAAGCAACTTATGAGTTGATTAAGGACCAGGTTGAGGTTGGGGAGTTGCAGGAACTTGAAGTTAAAGGCCGGAAGGCTTTTGTTAAGGCCTATGTGTTAAAAGGTTTAAAATAGGAAGGTTTTTAGCTTAGGCGCAGCCAATAAGCAGCCATATTTTGCCAAATCTCCGTGCTAAACTACCCGCTCCACTATTCGTTCTGCTCCTGTAGTCCGCACCCGGACATTTGACAAAATCTGACTACTTCTTGACTGTGCGGATTATGCTTAGTATCAGTTTTCAACATTCTGCTTGGTTTCAAATCTTAGATCGAGTGGTACATAGGCCATCAACCGCCGCTCGCTCTACATCTCCTTCGCTCAAACAGGAAGCTCTGATTTGTTGGATGTTTACAGGTGCTTCATTTGTTCTGCTAAAAGGCGTATGGCTATAGGATTTCTTTGTAAGAAGACGGAAGTGTGAACCTTCCTGAAATTAGTGGTGAATTATACGTGTTATTGTTAGAGTTTATTTTATTTCTCTTTTATTCTTTTCTTCCCCCATTTCCCATCCTATACCAGTCTTCGAATCATCCAAATCTACCGTCCCTCTCTTTCAAGAGAGGGAACGAGGGTGAGTTTCATTTTCCATTTCTCATTTCCCATTTCCAAATGTTCATTGGCATAAGCATTTTTTTGCTAAGACCGTATTCCTAATGCCTACACTGCCGTCATCCTGAGATCCTCCTAAAACCAGTAGGAACTCAAGGTTTTGAGTTATTCTATCTTTGCTTCTTTTACCATCTTTGATGGGTCGTGAGGATCTTTGATACTGAGCCTTGCACTACTTCGTAGCTTATTAAATATCTCTTTGTCTCATTTTGGCTTTCTTATTTTTTGCCTTTTATCTTGAAGCTATGCCTTAATCATATAAGGGCGTATGAATCTATGTTTTCTCATTTATTTCGTGGGTGAGGGTGGATTTCATTTTCCACTTCTTTTACTTACGGATTTCTGATGTGTTAGTCTTAAGACGGTGCCATTCTTTCTGAGAAAGGGTTTGTACATGCTGGTGCGTTGTTTTCTTTTTTACTAAAGTCTCTTATGTGCGCTGCTAACTTAAAATAATTTTTTAGAGTTTTATTTTGTTCTAGCTCTTTGTAAAGAACTAACATTGCAAGGGAATAAAGATAATTTGTATCTTGGTCATTTAGATCATTTGATACTTCATCGAATATTTTATACAATTTTTTATCCAGGATATTTTCTATAAATTTATTTTTGGCTTCTGGCTTTGATTTTATTTTATTAAATTTATCTTGGTTTTCTGATAATAAATCAGCAAGAATTTCAATCCTGGATTCCCTTATGATTTTTTGTTTTAACGCCTTAAAAATATTTTCAACAAACGTTGAATAGTATTTTTTGTCTTTGTGTTCTAGTGTTTGAGTGAGAAATTCTATAACTTTGTTTTGATTTACGATACTTTCTTTAAAAATGTTTGTATAAGCTAGCACAAATTTTTTTACTTCATTATGGTATAGCGATGTATCATTACCCTCTTGTTTAAAACTAGCTTGTTTTGCTAATGCTTCATTGAAAAAATGCATAATCAGATCATTTTTTATTATTTCATTGTGAAAAATATGCGAAAAGCCAAAGACGAGCATTATTGTATCCCGAAAAGACATTTTTTTCAGTCCTGAATTGAAAAAATCCTTTATTAGATCTTGTTTGATGATTTCATCTTTAAATATTTTTATGAAATCCAATGGAAAAGCGCAGTTAATAAACTTGTCTAATCCGAGAGAATATATATCTTTAATCAAACCTTGCTTAAGGATTATATTTTTATTATTTGTTATAAATGATAAGGCATTTCTATAAGGATAAAGATTATCGCTTATAGTTATTGATTTGAAAAGATTAATATATGTTTTTTTATTTGAGACAATGTCCTCAAAAATTTTTGCAAATAGATTTACGTGATTTTGGTGATATATTTTGGAACCACAAGATAGTATTTGTTTTAATATGTTTAGAGCTAGTTTTTTTTCCGTATAAGTAACTTTCGACTTAGTTTTATAGCCCAAAATACCTTGGAAAAGTTCAATTTTTTGTTCTGTCTTAAGGAGATTTATAATTTCTGATTCATGGAGAAGATTTTTTATAACCTTGGGTTCTTTAGAATTGGGATAAGTTTTTATTACTTGGGAATATATTGTAAAAGCAGTTTTTCGATTGATATTGAAAAGGAGTCGTCTTAGAAATCCGTTTTTTTTCCAATATAGGCGGACAATTCTGTTTTCAACATTTTTAAGGTTTTCAAAAAGATAATAATCATGATCTGTAATATAGGGTGATAATATAAAACCGATTTGTGCAATTCGTGTTATAAGTGTGATGCGGATATTATTAGTTTTCTTTGATTTATCGATTCCATTTAATTTAGATTCGTATTTTTTCCTTAATTTCTTTAATTTGGATTTTTCGCTTATATGGAATTTGTTATATATAAATATAAGACGCTTATTTTCAAAAACAATCCAGTTTGCTACTTTGGGATTATCTTTTTCTTCCTTAGAAACATATTTGAATAATAATTGAAATCCATAATCGATGGAATTAAGAACAAAACGCCAAATTTCATTTGCTGCCGTAGGATTGTATAAAGAAGTTTTATTATCTGCTATTTTGTTCAAATTAGAGCATTGTAAAAAAGATTTGAAAGTATGAAAATGGCTGAAAACTGGAACTAAACAATCATTTGGAATATTAAAAATGTTTTTTTCAGGTAATGATTTTTTAACTGCAATAATTTTATTCATATTAATCACTCATTTTATTTTTTAGAAACTTCATAAAGTTATCGTACGAATTGAAATAAAATATCATTATATTGCCACTGAAGTACTGTAAGTCAAAAGTTCTAATCCAAAAAGTCTTTTTTGAACAGCTTAGATTACTGTTTTTTTACATCATGCTTTTGCAAAAAATATATTGTACTTGCCAATAAATAAAAAATGCTTCCTACCATGAAATGGAAACTATACCCAAAACTCATAGCTGAGATTTGACTTAAGGGATATACAAGAGCTGAAAATAGACCATTTAATCCATACCCTACAGCTACAAGCTGTTTCGAGTTTTGGCATAGCTTTGCCAATCCTAGGGGGAAAGCTGTTCCCATTACAAATCCTAAAGGAAAAATAAGTGTACTAAAAGAAATGAAACGCCAGATATAAGGTAATTTGCTTACCATTAGACCAAAGCTATTTATGTTAAAGTAGAAAACCAAGGGTAAAACAATTAGAAAAAAATAAAATCCTAAAGTGCTTTTTGATGAGTGTAGTTTATCGCTGTATATGCTTCCCAGGCCAGAAGAAAGCAATAAGACCATTATAATAAATGTAGTAGAATAAACCGGGTGGCCTAACCAAAGCGTTAGCTTTTGGATTAAGGCTAATTCGATCAATAGATAGGCTAAGGCAATAAAGGCAAAATAGTATAACTGTAGATTATAGGTTTGTTTGCCCTTAATTGTTGTAATCATGAACCTCTGAAAAACAATAAGGCAAGCGATAGCAAGAAATATCCCAATAAAAAATATGTTTTTTATCACCGGTTTTTGTAATGAAGCTGCTTTTAGTGATCTGGCCAGGGTGTCTAATACTAGATATTGTTTTTCGGAAAATGTAGTACTGCTCCTTTTGATCCAGGTGTAAATGTTTTTTTCGAAAAAAGGCTTGTTATCTGTTGGTAGATAAAAAGGTATTCCTTCTAAATTCACCTTGCTGCCGGAAATATTTTCCAATGATTCCAATAATTGGAATTCATCTTGTTGAGGGCCAAATAATATTTTTAAGTTCCTTAGAGATAACTTAGACTGTAGAAAAGAGATTTCTGGTAATTGCCAAGCGCTTTTTTTTATAAGTAAGACGCGTTCTTTAGGATTTGACGGGCTGTTTTGAAATACTAATATATTTTTTCGGGGATCGCTTATTCCAAGTTGTTTAAGTGCTTCCCAGGCTACCGGAAGGATCATAAAGATCCCAGGTCTATTTATTTCAATGATTCCGTTTGGGCTGAGATGTTTCCAGTATTCTTTAAAAGCATCAAGATTAACTAAATGCACTGAGGCAAAGTCTATGCCAGTAAGGGACAGTGTGGAATGAGTATTATTTTGGATCTGCATTATAAGGTCAAATTTTTTATTGCTGTTGGTTAGGTAGCTTCTTCCCTCTTCGCATATCAAATTTACTCTAGGATGCTGATAGATATTGCCAGAATAATCAGATAATGGCCCTTCCATAAGTTTTATTACTCCAGGATCTAGTTCGACGGCTGTGATCTGAGCTTTGTTCATTAATAATGAAGCTAGTACTTCCCTACCCCCTGCGGCACCGATTACTAGGATTTCTTTTTGTTGGAAATTGAGCGGGAAAAATATTGGTTTGGATGTTAAAAATTTTTCAACTTGGAAGTTAAACGATCTTGTTGGGTCCTTAAAAGAATAAGGGAAAGCAAAAGAGATATTTTTACCATAATGAAAATAGATATTCTTATGGGTTGGGGTTGAGGCAACATGAACTACTGAAATCGGGCTGTAAGCAATATTTGTAATTCTATTCATATTCTGATCTGCAATAAAACTGGTAATTCTTTTTGTCCCGGTTGCCCGAAAAAAGCTATGGTGTTTTAAATTCGTGAAAAGAACCATCATCATCAGGCTCAGATTAATAAGCAACATAAAGAGGAGTATACCTTTTTGCGATTCAATAAAATCCTTAAAGTATAAAAAGCCCAGGAATAAGATAAGGATTGACGAAAAAATTAAGGCCACGATATCAGTAGTAAAAGAAAAAACAAACCAAAATCCTAAGCAACCAACAGTGCCGCCTAAGAAAGATAAACCATAAGTAAATCCTTTTTTCTTAGATTCCTCTAAAAACATAGTGAATAAATATCCGGCCAGACTAAAAATGATCAGGCTCAGAAAGCCAAAAACAAGGGTTGAGTACAAAGGAAATCCAGGATAAAAGGCTATAAAAGATGTTTTACTTCCAGGTAGGAAAAGTAGCCAGATAGAAACAGGCATGAGTATAACTAGCACAGAGGTTGTGATTACAGAATAGAAGAGTTTGTAGCTGGATATTAGATTTATTTTTCTTAAGAACAGATATAAAGCACCACCAATCCCTAAACCTGCCATAGCCAGGCAAATGATAATAGTGGCATAGGAAGCATGCAGTGTTGAAGAAAAAAACCTAAATAATGTTAATTCTGTATAAAGTGTAAAAACTGAGAGCAGGAATATTCCCAGATCATATTTTTTTAGTGGATTGGGCATGTTGGATATATTTTAGGGAATGAGGGTTGATATTACAATTAATTATGGGATTTTTAAGGTTGATAGCCCTTAAAGAGAAAAAACCTTTAGTTTTTGAAACACTTAGTGCTTCAAAAGACTAGATCTTTAACCTTTGGTCTTGATGTTAAATTGGAATCAAGGCATCTTTTGGATATGTTCATTAGAAACTTAAATGTTTCATAAGGTTTTGCTAGTGGATAGGCATCATCATCCTTGCTAATTAATTTAGCTATCTTATGATCAACTGAGATAAAAGAATTGAAATCATCGAACTCACTTTCAGGAATTGGAGTGATCCATAGTTTTGGATCAGTAAATATCTTTTTATTAGGTTTTAAGAAATGATAAAAAATAACGCCTAAAGACCAAATATCAAGGGCTTTAGACTGATCTAGAGAATATTCCTGACTTTGAGAAAGCCTTGGATCAATATACCCATATGTTCCTACTAGTTTTAAGCTGTTTGGTCCTGGTTTTAATTGTTTTGATAATCCAAAATCAGCCAGTTTTATCTCATTGTTCTTGTTGATAAGGAAATTCTCTGGTTTTAGGTCTCTATGTATAATATTCAGTTTATGAAGCGAACTGACAGATGTTGTCATTTGTTTAAAAATATCAGGTAACTTTTCTATCTTAAAGGTTCGGCCAAATATATCACCTCCTTCGGCATATTCCATAACTATGAAAAACTTTGTTCCTTGCTGCACTGCTCCATAAAAGGTAATGATGCCTTTTTGACCTGACAGAGTCTTCATCATTTTGATTTCTTCTTTAATCGGTTCTTTACCATCCATTAACGATTTACTGTCAATTATTTTTACTACCAGAGTTTTACCTGCAAAATTAGGCTTTCCTGCAATCACACTAGCTTTGCACAGCTTTGAGGAGATACTAGGCCCAATTACATTGGGATTTATTTTCAAGATATACCCGTCACCCAGAAGTTCAAAGTTTTTTTTATTATATCTGCCATGAAAAACCAGCTCATTTCGTTTATTGTTGAATAGATAACTGGTATGTTTGGAAGACATCAGACCCATTAAAATTTTGCGTGCAGGTTTGGGATTATTACCAAAAACTATTCTAAAATAATTTTCAGCAAATATTTTTAGTTCAATTTTAGAGATAGAAGTCAGCATTTCTTTAGTGATATTCTTATCATCTAACAGAACTTCTTTTATTTTTTCACAAGAATTAGGTGTGTATTCTTTAATACTTATATTTTTTCCTAATTGAGTTGTATATGTGCCGTCCTTGAGGATATTTTGTTCATCAAATACTCCTTGTTCTTTTGAACCATTTGTAAAAATAAATTCTTTTAGGCTGATCTTGTTTTGAAAATATTCTTCTTTTCTTGAAGTAACTTTGCTTGAACTACTTTTGGTCGTAATAAGAACTTTTTGATTTTCTTTTACTTCCATATTTGTAATGGATTCTACAAACTTTATGACCGCTTTTTTGCCTTTAAAAGATTCACCCTTCAATTTTTTCAGAAACTTGGCCTTGATCAACTGAAAATTACCAAACGTAGACGTGAAAATAGACCCAGGATAAAGAGTGCTACCGAGTACCTTGCCTGCCAAAGCCTTTAAGATTTTTTCGCGCCATTTTTTGGGGAGCTTCTTCTTATTAAGCAATAGTTTTTTGTTTAAATTAATGAATTTTTTTAACTCAAGCACCATATCATCTGTTTTTCTGCAAGAAGGTTTAAAGTAATTTTGGCTGAAGATTAATAATTTAGGCTTGGGTTTAAATTTAGATTTTATAGAGTTCTTTATTTTTGTCACTCATAAATTAGGAATAATTATGTTCCGGATTTGTTCAACTATCAAAATTAGCACTCCATTTCATTTAATTTGCAAATATATTTACAAGTTATTCCTCCTCCTTATAATTTTTAAACATAAAGTTAACTTGTTATGGGATAAAGAGTGAAAATTGATGGCAGGAATATTCCCAGGTTGTGCTTTTTTAATAGATTAGACATTTAAGATATATCTTAGGTGTAAGATGGTATTTAATCCAGCTGTGAAAAACTTATCTTCCCAGAGGTTTTTGCGAAAATGTGGGATTTTTTGAAATAAATATGGGATAATTTTTTAAAAATTGTCTATCTTTTCTAAGGTTTATTCCCACTCTAACAATATGTTGATATTTATTTGAAATAAAGGTAAGTGGCTTTTGATTTTTTTGAACTCTTATTGTAATACAATTAACCCATTTTTCATTATTCTTGTCATCAGTGATGTTAAAATAATGGTTTATTAATTTAGGGTTTTTTTTACTTTTGCTCTCAGCGTCTTCTATATACTGCCTTAATGTCGTTTCCTTAAACTCTTTGGGAAAAATAGTTAATTCGTAGTAGTCTGTACACGGTAATTTATCCCAAGTAAGTACAAAGCGATTCGTTTTTAATTTGCTAAAATGGAAGTTGAACCTTGAAATATTTCTATCAAGTAAGACAAGAAAATTGTTATCAACTATAAGGCTCTTTAATAGTGGGTATCTTAATAAAAAATCCTCAAAATAAACTAGATAGAGATATTTGTTAAAATTATTGTTTATTTCGGGAGTAAAACATGCATTTAATATCTTTAGCTCGCTTAGATCCAAATGGCATTCTAAAATGTTTGATGTAAGAATATGTTTCGTATCATTAATCCTATCGAATGATGGAATCTTTGGCTTAATTGCCTTTGGAGAAAAAACAATCTTAGGATATGTAAAACGAGTTATCTGACGTTTTTTATTTAACTCTATCCTTAGACGACTCGTTCTAAATCTATTATATATTAAATAATATATAGTCCTGTCAGTAGTTATTTTTGAGATATTATTAAATAAAGATATAAAACAAGAAGGATCGAAGTTAAGCCGCATTCCAATAGAGTCTATTGTGAAATGGTCAGAATATTTTTTCAGAACTATTAAATTATTTAAAAGAAATAAACTATAATCGTTTAATTCAAGTATTTTTAATACTGGGCGCTCATTTGTTTTAAAACGGATTTCAAAGTATTGTACAGCCTTATATGGAGCAATTATTATCTTATCAAGACTATGTCCACTGTCTTTGCTTTTCTTTTTTTGTTGCTTATCATATTCCATAAAAAACTTCATTACAGGCTCAAGGTCTTGTTCTAAATTTGAGAAGCTCAGCTCTAAACTTGATAAATTGGGATATTTTTCTAAAAGCTTTTTAAGCTTTTGGCAATCATCCTTGAAATTATTTATAGCTAAAAAGAAATTATGTACTTTTTTTGGGTATAGATTTGCCAATGCTAAGGGTTTATTATTATTGGAAAAATAAGAAGTATCAGTATCATCGCGAAAAAAATCAGGATTAATAGAAATTTTATTAATAGATCCTGTGGGATCTTTTTTTATATTATAATGTGCTAGGATTAGGTTCAGAAAAGGCACTGTATTGAAAACTTCTAATAGCAGGTCTTCAAAAAAATCATAAATTAAACATCCTTTAAGAAAAAAACTACCATCAATATTAAGAATAGAATTAGGACTGAATTCTTTTAAGATTGTTAGACGTTTGTGTATTTCAAGATCCCTTATTGGAATTACACGGTCACTCTCTAAATTGAGGCCCTCAAAATCAAGTGAATAATTAAAAATAGTGTTTGTATTTGATGGTTCTCTTAATATATTTATAAGGTTATAGAATTTTTCATCATACACAGGTGTATCCAATTCTTCACAAAAACGTATGATGTCACGCAAGTTTATCCTTTTCATAATCCCATTAGATATAGCAAAACTTAATCTATACTCATCAAATATTTGCAAACTAAATTTTGTTTGTAAGCTAACTTTTATATCTACATCTTTAAGCTTTTTGCTTAAATCAATTATTCTTTGAAAATTCTCTTTGTCATAAGATGAAAGCACTTTTGATTGGATTAATTCAAGTTCTTTTAAACGTACATTACTTTCCTCAAATATATCAAGTATTTTTGGCCTCTGGAAAAAAGGTCCCATCAAACAAAACTTTCTAAATTTTCTTTTCTTATAGATTTCCATTATCTTATCTAGGTCGATATCATTGTTGATTATAAGTAAGCCATCTATCGTATTTTTCCAGTCAAAAAATTTTAGGGTAATAGTTTTGCCATATGGAATAATCCAATGAATAAGATTAACATTAACTATGCACTTCTCAGGTATTTGTTGAAATAACTTCATATCATTATTAGGGTAAATTTGGTTAGGAGTGAGATTTTTTGGACTAAGTATTAGCTTTAGTTTTTGTAAACAATTCGTAAATAATCCCTTAAATATATCAGGATTTGAAATTAAATCACTGGTTGTTGGTTCAAGGGTTAAATGCCCGAGTTGATACTTATTTATTTGATCCACCACCTTTTTTTTATGAGACAGGAACGTAGTAAGCGGGTCATTATTTTGATGCTCCTGGGTATTTTGGGGATAGGGAAAAAGCTGGGGCCCAAGTACATGAGTAAATGGTAAATTTTGTTCATGTTTGTATCTAAGAGGATGAATTACTCGCTTTTTGTCTGCTGAGAACTTCTCTAAAGAGCGTTTTCTCCTAAGAAGCTGCATAGAATATTTTGACAATAATCCAAATATATTGATGATCTCCCATAGTGTTAAAAAAGATAACATATTACTAAGAGATACAAAGCTTAGCGGAATAGTGTTTGGTGCGCTTGATAATAATTTTAATTTTATAAATACCATATGTTATCTTTATACTCCTTTGTTGAGAATTTTTAGATAGAACTTTGCTTTAAGATGAGATGCCCACCCCACCCCTTTTTATCAGGGCTTGTATTTGTAAAATATTAACACAAAACAACTAAAATTATCAAGTTTTATAAAAGCTTTGAATATTTAAAGAAAAATGATAATTTTTAGTTATGGATTTCAGAAGTTTTTTAAATAATAGGTATTTAAAAACAATTTTAGCTATGTTTTTTCTAGGATTATTCCTTTATGGCGCACTTGTGCAAGCGAATTATATAAATACCGATATGAGAATGACAGACCAGGGTTCTTATATAAATGGTGTTTTACAGTTGGATATTCAACCTGAACGTTTATTACCCAGAAACCGGATGCCCTTGTATATATATTTTCAGTCTTTATTCTATAAATCAGGTATGTCCCGGGAAGCGTTTTTTATTAGGGGCAAATATTTAAATATATTCATTTCGGTTATCGGACTTATAATCCTTTATTTTATTTTCAGGCGTTATTTGGAACCTGTTTTGACGGTCCATTTATGGCTGATCACGGCTTTTACGGTATTTATTTTCAAGGCAGGTTATTTTCAGGCTGAGATTTTATACTATTTGCTGAGCTTTTTTGCTTTTCTGTTGTTTAATTTGATGCTGGTTAAAAAAAATTGGAAGGCTGCTGTTCTTACGGGTTTATTTGTGGCTTTGGCATACTTAACAAAAGCTTCTATGCTTTTGGGTTTGCTGTTATTTCTTTTGACGGTGTTTATGCAAATTTTTACCATGCTTTTTAAGCAGTATTTTTTAAAAAATAAAGAAGAGAAACAGGATTTCTGGCGGGGAAATTTATCAAAGACCATAATACCCGTGGTTTTAGTGCCGCTGGTATTTTTGGCAGTTGTTTCTCCATATATCATAAACAACAAGAAAACATTTGGGCGGTATTTTTACAATGTGAATACTACTTTTTACATTTGGTATGACTCGTTTGACGACGCCAAAAAAGGCACTAACCTGCTTGCTGACCAGCGGAATTGGCCTTTTATGCCTGCTGATAAGATCCCGAGTTTACGGAAGTATTTTAAGGAACATACTTTTTCTCAAATATATGACAGGTTGTTTCAGGGGATAAAAATGACGTTATTCTCTATGAGAAGGTCTTATGGGTATTATAAATTTATTTTGTTATTTACTTTTTTCTTAATTTGTATGCTTTTTTTAGAGCGAAAAAAAATTCCTGATATTTTGGAGAAATATAAATGGTTGATTGGTTTTAATCTTTTTTATTTTGTTGTTAATTTTTTGGCTTGTGCCTGGTATGTTCCTATTGCCAGTGGAAATAGGTTTGTTCTTTCTTTGTTTTTGCCCTATATGTTTAGTTGTTTTTATTTGCTTTCAGTTTTGCTGAAAGGGAATAAAAAGATAAGCTCTTTCAATTTTTTGGTTGTTTCTATTTTGATTGGTATTGAGGTTTATGATGTTGTTTTCTATAAGATTATCTCAATTTATGGAGGAGCATAATAAAAATCAAGCAAAGTATTGGGCTGAATTTCAATAATTTTTTTATTTTTTACTGTGGAAGTACTGCAAACGGCAAGTGAGTAAGAGTGTTTTAAATCAAAGCTCTGGAAGTTCCAGGCTTTATTATTTTTCGGATCAATTAGTTTGACTGTCTCTTGATCAGTAATATCTATATTAAAAGATGAAAGCGAATACGAAAGCCCCTTGCCTATTGCCTTGATATAACTCTCCTTTAAGGTCCAAAGCTTAAAAAACGATCCCAGGTATTGATCTTGCGCGATATTATTAAGATAGTTTTGTTCCAGCGGCGAGAAAAACCTCTTAGCTATTTTAGAGGCGCTGGACAATGGTCTGATATGCTCCACATCAATACCAACAGGATGGTCGTGAATCGTTATAGCTACCCATATCCCGGAATGGGAAAGATTAAAATGTATATCAGGGAAGTTTTTAAGCTTTGGTTTTCCATGTTCATTGGTTATTAAAGCCAGTTCATTAGAAATTAATCCGAGCTTTTGTGTGAATATGTATTTTGTTAGGATTTCGCCTATCAAATGTCTCCAGGCCACTGCTTTAAAGGGTGTGCTTTTTATGATTTTTTGTTTTTGAGGGCTGACTAAGTTTAAAAAATTGTCTGGATCGTATGACTTTATTAGTGTTTCAATATTAACAGTATATATTTGAACTTGCATAATATAGTGAGAATAGAATTATCAGATATATTTAAACCTAAATCAAAGCAATGCCTATGGTTTCAGGCCCAAAATACATAGTTGAAGCAAAACTGCCTTCACATAAAAACGGCTCTGCATAAGAATATTTGCTTTTAATAGTTT
>JBHPDY010000030.1:0-15686 GCA_042577605.1 Candidatus Margulisiibacteriota bacterium | reverse complement strand
CTAAGAAAAGTCTGATTTTAAAAACCACACATATCTTAACAATATTTTCATACTATGTAAAAACAAAAAAGCAAGGATTTTTATGAAAAAATGTGCTAATTTATAATCTATAAAAGGAATTACATGAAAAATACAAAATCTGAATTTTCTTTTTTTTCCTATCCTAAAAGCATTTACACCCATATTACAGATCTAAAGGTTCTTGATGAAAACATCTGGTTGAAAAACGGCCGTAAAAAACTAAACGAGCTTAAGGAATTTACTGCTAATAATGTACCGGCTTTTAGCCAGCATCTTCAAAAACACAACCTTATGAAAAAGCAAGTCATTGACTCCCAAGATTTGAGCGTCATACCCTTTATCACTAAAAAAAATTATATCAAAGAATATTCTTTTACAGATCTTATTCCCAAGGATAAATTAGGTAAGATCACAACCTTTGCGTCCAGTTCTGGAACAACAGGTAAACAGTCTTATTTTCCTAGAGAAGAAAATCAAGATAGTATTTATGAATATATCCTAGAACTATTACTTTTAAACCAGTTTAACATTCAAGGCAAAAAAACTCTTTGTATCTTGGGTTTTGCCCTTGGCATTTGGATTGGGGGGATTTTTTCCTATAAGGTTTTAAATTCTCTTGGAAAAAAAGGACACTCAATATCAACAGTCCCGGTGGGAAATGATAAAGATCTATTTCTGGAAATCCTGAAAGATTTAGCTCCCAGCTTTGACCAGGTCATTTTACTGGGGTATCCTCCTTTTATAAAAGAAATTGTGGATAATGCGGTTTTAAAAAAAATCAACCTGAAAAAATTGAACATAAAGATTATCACTGCGGCTGAAGCTTTTTCAGAGAATTTCAGGGATTATTTAGTGGCTAAAACAGGGATTAAAAATAAATTTACGGATATAGCGAATATTTATGGAACGGTTGAGTTGGGCACCATGGCGCATGAGACGCCTGCTTCAGTATTAGTTCGAAATCTAGCTAGGGCAAATAAACAGCTTTTTCAAGCCATTTTTCCCGATGCAAATGATTTACCAGTACTTACCCAATATTATCCTTATCTTACTTTTTTCGAAGAATATAATAATGAGCTAATAGCTTCCGGGTACGGATCTGCAATTCCACTTATAAAATATAAACTGAACGATACGGGAGGAGTTTTAACTTTTACAGAAATGATTTCCAAGATGGCTGGATTAGGAATTGATTTTCATAAAGAAGCTGAAAAAGCTAAAATCAGCCATACAATTTTTAAATTACCGTTTGTTTACATTTCCGGCCGTTCCGACATGGTCCTGGTATATGGAGGCGCAAATATCTGGCCGGAAAACATTAAATCAGCTCTATTGAAAAGCGATATAACATCATTCGTTACGGGAAAATTTACTATTTTTAAAAATGAGACTTCAGACTACAACAGTGAATTGATAATCAATGTCGAGTTATCTAAAAACACTTTAGTCAGAAAAGAGATCGAAGAAAAAATAACCGATATTATTATTGATACATTATGTAGAGAAAACAAAGAATTCAAAGATACTTTTTCAAATGGTAATATTAAACCGCCAAAAATTGCATTATACTCTTATGGAGATAAAAAATATTTTTCTCCTTCAGTAAAACAAAAATGGATGATAATAAGATGAAACACGCACAAATCAGTCTAGAAAAGATTAAAAACATTTTAGAATACGCAACACTTGCTTCGTCTACACATAATAGCCAACCATGGCTATTTGAGATCAAAAAAAATAGTTGTCTTATTCTATCTGATGATAAATATCATCTAAAGGAAGCTGATCCTGACGGAAAATATTTATATATGAGTATTGGCTGCTGTTTGGAAAATCTTATTATTGCAGCTAAGTATTTTTCCTTATATAAGGACTTCAAGCTTTATAATTTAAAAGATAATAATATCGTAGCAGAAGTATTTTTTGATAATTGCAAAACCGATCTTAAAAAATCAGATGATACAGAAAAATTATTTAAAGCCATAAAACCCAGAAAAACCAGAAGAGGAAAATTTATATCCCAAGCTATCCCAAATAATGTTTTAAAGATGATTACCAGGCTTAATACTATCCAGGATATTCAGATCAATCTAATCTCTAATAAAGAAACTATTAAAAAGTTAGCTAAGTTAACTTCTGACGGCGTCCGTTACGTGTACAAGAAAAAAGCCTTTAGAACCGAATTAGCAAACTGGATAAACCATTCTTTATCCAAAAAACGTGAGGGAATGCCCACATTTTCTTTGAAGATACCGTGGTTTTTATCTTTTTTTGTAAGGCCCGGTTTAAAGCTCTTTAATCTAAGCCGTGTTTTAGCAAAGTTAAATTATAAAGGCTTGTGTTCTGCTCCTTTGATTTGTGTTTTATGTGTAAAAAATAACAATAAAATCAACTGGCTAAATGCAGGTAGAATTGCCCAGCGTTTAATGCTGGGATTTCAGGCAGAGGGCCTGGAAAATTCTATTGCTATTGCCTCCACACTTACCAAAGATTTGCGTAACGAAGTAAAATCATCACTAAATACTGATTGGGAACCATTGTTTTTGTTTGGAACCGGACATATGAACGGCAGCCAGCCTGTAACACCAAAACAATTGCTTAATAAAAAACTAATTACCGAACTTGATTGAGATGAAAATTGAAGCTTCCAGTTTAAAAAATATTAAAGAGTATGATAATCATAAGGTTGTTTATTTCCTTAATAAAGCTAGCGGCCTTTATGGAATTGTGGCAATTCATAGTATGGGTACCAAGGGATTATCTTGTTTTGGGGCTACACGTTTCTGGAGCTATACTTCTTATCATGACGCACTAAAAGATGTTTTGCGTTTATCAAAAACAATGAGCTATAAATCTATTATGGCTGGATTACCATACGGGGGAGCTAAAGGAGTAATCATTGCATCTCCGGAAAACATAAAAAACAAGAAATTTGTATTATTAACTTATGCCAATCAGATTAAAGGGAAGAAAAACTTTATTACAGGAGCAGACGTCGGCCTCAAAATGGAAGATTTGCAAATAATGCGTCAAGCTAATAAGAATATTGTTGGCTTTAAAGGTGATGCAGTAATGTTTACATCACTGGGAATCTATCATTCTATAAAAACATGTTTAGAAAATGTCTTTGGCACTGAGAACATTACGAGCCGTTCATTTGTCATTCAAGGCTTGGGGAGTGTAGGCATGACTTTAGTAAAAATGCTTTATGGCCAGGCCAAACATATTACAGCAACTGACATAGATCCGGAAAAAATTAGAATTGCCAAAGCCATTTTTCCTGACATAGAGATTGTTTCCCCCGATGAGATTCTGAATACTCCGGGGGATGTCTTCTGTCCTTGTGCAATGGGCAATGTTTTAAATAATAAAAACATTGAAACACTTAAGTGCCGTATTATTGTTGGTGGGGCTAATAATCAATTGGAAAACAAAGAGATAGGCGACAGATTATTTCAGAAAGGCATACTTTATGCTCCGGATTATGTTGTAAATGCCGGGGGATTAATTTCTGTTACGGATGAATATGAACATGAAGAATTTAGCCATGACAGAATCAGGAGAAAGGTAGAAAACATTAGAAACACGCTAACAGATATTTTAGATACAAGCACGAAAAATCATAAAGCTACTAACCTGGTGGCAGATGAAATTGCCGAACAAAGATTTAAAGAACAGGGATGGCTTGAAGAATCAACGGCTAAAATAGCTTGTGATAAAATAATTAACCAATGATTAATAAACCTATAATTTTACTGGAACCGGCCTTTAATAAAGAAGACTTATCCCGGCTAAAGACTGAAAATCAGATTTTTCAGCTACATGATATTTATGAGTTCCAGCTTCAAGAGTTATTTGAGATTACTCACCCTCAACTGCTTTTAAAAAAGGATTTCAGCCAAAAGAAAAAAGAGTTCTTTGATGATAAATTAGGGGCATCTCCTGATCTGAAAGGCGCCTGGGTGTATTTTCCCTGGTCGGGCAAGCTTGTGCATATGCTCAATATGGCAGATTATCAGATTTTAAGGACAAACAGAAACAGAGACCTCATAACAATTGATGAACAGAAAAAACTAAAGAACTTTTCCTGTGCTATTGCCGGGCTTTCTATTGGCAGTAATATTGCTTTGGGATTAGTTCACCAAGGTATTTCTCATTCCATTAAACTTGCGGATATTGACCTAATACAAACCAGCAACCTGAATAGGATAAGGGCAAAATTAACTGACATTGGTTTACCCAAAACTGAGTTTATCTGCCAGAGTATTTACGAAGTAAATCCATTTGCAGAAATTAAATACTATTTTGATGGTATTAATACAGAGAATATTGATGATTTTGTTTCAGGTTCACCGCAGCCAAAGGTTATTTTTGATGAAATAGATGATTTTGAAATGAAAGTCAGGCTTAGAATTAAAGCTAAAGAAGCTCGCATACCAGTTATTATGTTTGCTAATGTGGACAATAAAATAATAATTGATATCGAACGTTTTGATTTAGATGAGGATTTAAAGTTTTTTAATGGGGAATTAGGAGCGATTCCGGCAGAAATTTTAAGTTTCAAAAACATATCTGAACCAATGAAGCATAATTTAGCGGTTAGATTTGTAGGGGAGAATAATGTTTCTCCAAAAGCACAGGCGTCTGTATCTGAAATTGGCAGCACCCTGGTTGGCAGGCCTCAATTAAATAGTACGGTTACTGTTTCCAGCGGACTGGCTGTATATTTTATTAAAAGGCTCGCTTTAGGAGAGTATTTACCAAGTTCACGGAAAGTTGTAGATTTGGATGAATTACTTATAGGCTCAAATATTTCTCAACAGATTAAATCATATATTTATTAATTTTCTTTAATTAGCGCGTAAGTCTTCAGTTTTTTGAAGCGCCGCGCGCTTCAAAAGCTGGGAAAAGGAAGTTTTTTTTATGAAGTGGCCTACAATCGTGTTGGTGGAACTAGACTAGCTTGAGGCTAAGGATTTGAGATGTTCACTTTCTTAGGCATAAATTCGAGGCTAACTACCAACACAATTGTAGGCCAGTTTGTAAAACCAAAATAAACAAATGGACTGTGCTATAATTAGACTTCTTAGGAAATAGGACATAATTATTAAGGAGGCAAAAATGCTACAGATTTTAAAAAAACTTTTGCCTTTAAGTGAAGGTGATTATCTTGGCAAGAAAGCCCCAAAAAACACACCTCGCTATACGATTAAAAAACATAAACTAGCACCTTCTCAAGCAAGTCTAATTGAGAGTTTATTTCCACCTGATGAAAGAGCTTTGTTTGATAGTTTTGTTCTTAAATTTAAAATTGACAAACAAGATGTAACAGTTCCTCTGATTAAACTAAAAGGAGATCCTAAGGATTCTTCTGTTACATATTCTTCTTTTTTATTTCCCGGATTGAATTCAAATGGAATTATAACTTGGTATCCTACTTTAAAAGAGTTTAAAAAAGAGGCATTTAATGTTGGGAAGAAATGCAATGTTTATCTGATAGATAGCGGGCCTGAATGGCTTAATAATCCTGGCTTTAGCAAGCATAATATGGAAGATGACATTAGAATTATCGAAGACATCCTAGCTTTCTCAAAATTGAAGTGGAAAATAAACGATTCCAGCACATCCCTATTATCTTTTTCTTATTCTGCGCTTCTGTTGCCTTTTGCTAAACATCCTTTTAAAAACAATTTTCTGGTAGCGCCTTATATGACACCTAAATTATCTTTATCAAATCTTTGGTACAATTTTCCATTGATATGGAATAATCCGGTGGAATCTCTTAAAAGCACTTTAATCGGTTTTCCTTGGATTAAAAGTAAAATACAAGAAGGATTTAGTGGCAAAACAGGTTTAACAAAGTTTTTTCAGAAAAATACCAATGATCCTTCGCTTCTTACTAAAGATTTATCTTGTTCAAGTAAGGGAGATTCAAAGACTGAAACAAAATCTAAACCTAAATCATCTGTCTCAATATCAGATGAAATTTTTCGTGTTCATTCGAAAAAAAACATGCATCCTTTTGATTGGATATATTATGGACGATCTGGTTATAATCATAAGTCCTACTTTCGTTTTTTAAATAATATTTTGTTTCGAGATCCTTTTGATATGGCGATGTTAACACCTACTAATTTAGCAAGCCATGGCTTACATTTAAATAAAGATACCGCTCATCATTTTATCCTTCCTTTATCTGATAAGGGCAGCAAAAATAAAATCATAGAAAACTGCTTTACCCGTCAGGATTTAAAAAACTGCGTATTCAGCTATGAAAAAGGCGGGCATGTTCTTCCTTATAATTGTCCTAAAGAAATATCGAATTTACTTTTGGATAGTTTTAAATAATTGTCGTAATAATTGGTTTATCCCCAACAATTACAGTATGCTCAGACTGGCTGGTCAAACATCCTTTAACATCTGAAAGAGGACAATAGCCGTAAAGCATACCTAGGTTGTCCAGATTTAATAATGCCTGGTTAATTTTTTCAAGTGAATTTTTATTTGAAAGATTGTATAAGTTCAGCTTGGAAAACGGCAGACCGTCATAATAATCTATGGCATTTAATATTTTTCTGGTAGTCCGGTCTTTTACTTGGGCATTTTTACTTACTACAAATATTTCCGGATCATTAGAATTTTCTACGCTCCCTTTACCTGTAGAAGCAAATGGTTCAATAGCTAATATTTGTCCTTTTTGCAGCTTACTTTGATCGTGAGAATTATAGTTTGGGACAAATATGCCGGCATGCAGGTTGTATCTTTCGATCTGGTGCCCGCCTAGGTTCCTGATCGGTCTAAAGTTGTAAGAAGTAATAATATTTTCAACTTCTTTTCCTATTTCAGTAACAGTAAGGCCAGGTTTGACCATGGAAATTGCTTTATCTCTAGCCTTTTCTACAGCTATTACCAATTTGTTATTTTTACCGGAAAGGTCTATGGTCACTGCTGCATCGCCAATTGCCCCTTTAATGCTAATCCCTATATCCAGTTTAACTATCTGATCCGTGAATACTGTTTCATCCATAATTCCAGGTGAATAATGGGCAGCGCACTCATTAAGGGACATATTTACCGGAAAGGCCAGTTTAACAGGAACAGGAGAGTGGTGATTAATCTCATTTGCTTTGTTTTCTATTTTTTCGGCTACTGTGCGTAGTTTTGTGCCTTTGGTGACGAGGCCTTTTCCATACGCCAACAGAAAAGCTGTTATCCTGCCGGCTAAAAGCCAGTCTTCGATATTTTTGATGAGATCACATAATTCCGGATCTTGTGTTTTTATCTCTTTTACTTTTTCTTCAATGTTTAATAGTTCTTTATAATCGTTGTTTTTCATTATTAATACTCGCTTTTAAATAATATTGCGCGCAAAAGTGCATAATATAAATAAAATAATGCTAAGTTCTTATCAAAGCTATATATTTTCCTAATAGCTTTGTTTCAAAGCTATTAGGATTAAGATAAATAGGTGCGAATGATTTGTTTTCTGCCTGGAGCTTTATTTTTTCTTTTTCAAAATATACCCGTTTTAAAGTTGCCTCATTATCAATAAGGACAGCAGCTATCTGGCCATTTTGTATTTGTGTTTCTTTTTGGATAATAACAATATCCCCATCTAAAATACCTATCTCTTTCATGCTTTCACCTCTGATGCGTAAAGCAAAACGGTCTTTATGGTATTTCAACTCCGGAATATCAGAGATGTTTTCTGTGAATTCCTGAATGGCCTGACTTGGGGTACCGGCTGCTATGTTGCCTAGTATAGGGATTTTATTGGTTATAATTTTTCGGGTTATTTTTATCCCCCTGGCCTTTCCTTCGCGGATAATGCAGCCCTTTTTCTCCAATAATATCAAGTGTGTACGCACAGTCCCTTCAGAGGAAAAATTAAAATGTTTGGCAATTTCTTTATATGTCGGAGGATAGCCTTCAACATCAGAGAAGTCGCATATAAAGCTTAGTACTTCTTTTTGTTTTGCTGTTAAGACTGATTTGGCTGTATCCATAGTTTATATAAACCTATTTTATCTTGGCCTGCTTAACTATTAAAGCATGAAACTCTTGGAAAATAATTAAATCATTTTTTAAGTTTTCTTCAAAAAAGTTTTTTAGTTCATGGTAGGTAATTGCTGGTTTGACCAATCCTAGTTTTACAAAAAGGCGTTTGGTGTAAGCATCAATCAGAAATGTTGGAACTTTATATGCATACAGTAGCATTGAGTCAGCTGTTTCCGGGCCAATTCCCCAGATATTTATAAGATCATTCCGTGTAGGTACCTTCCCCTTTAGTTTTAAAAAATAATCTGTGAACAGATTAAGTTTTTTGGCCTTTTGATTATAATATCCTGCAGATTTTATGAGGCTGCTTAATTCTGTTTCATTCAACTTGGATATTTTTTCGGGATGAAGGCTTTTATATTTATAGAGGTTTGTTAATGCTTTTTCTACATTAGTCCAGGAAGTGTTCTGGGTTAGTATGGCGCCGAGACAGATTTCATATTGCTGGTTGGTTGTTTTGGGGTAGGAATAGTTTTGCTTGTGGTACCAGGAAATAATTTTACCTGATTCGGTTTTTAATAAAGGCCACCAGCCTTGAGGGCCGTGTAGATTTAATAAGTCATTATAAATGGCCATTAAATTTACCATAGTTAAATTATAACAAAATACTTTTGCTATAATTTAACTATGTCAGGCTTAAAATCAGCAATACTAGCCATTGATATTGGCGGCACATCTATTTCCTATGCTTTACTCCCGCAAAACGAATTACTTTCCTCGAAAATGCCTCCCTTTATTATCAAAGGTCTATATAAAACTAAAAAAGGAAAAGAAAACATTAGAAAAATAATTGTTTCCATTATTAATAAGGCTGTTTTTAAAGCTACTAAATTAGGTTGTTCTGTATCTTCTGACATTTGTATTGGATCACCGGGAAAATTTATTGGCCAAAATTTCAATCTAATTGCAGAAAAAAGCGCATTAAACCTGGAATCTTATCCTGGTGAATTCACAAATTTTAATTTAGCTGGTTTTATTCAAGAAAAATTACCCAAGAGATATAGATTAATCATTAAAAATGATGCCCTTGGCCAAATGATCGGAGGCTTATATTTTCTTCTCAAAACCAAACGTCAAAAGCATCTATTAGGCCAAAAAATAGCCTACATAGGTCCAGGCACTGGCTTAGGTGGTGGGTTTTGTCATTTATCCAAAGACAGCATAATTACTATGGGTACTGACGGTCATATCTGCGACTTAAAGGTTTTAAATAGTTCCGGAATACCTGTAAAAGTTGAAGATGTTTTTTCCGGACCTGCTTTTCAAAAGCAAACCGTGAAAAGCGCCGGTGAAGTGAACAAGTCCCCTGCCCTATTAAAAACCTTTAAACCTCAAATCCAAAAAATGGCAGAATATTTATTTGAAATAATAAAGAGAATCCATACCGGACAAATAGAAAAAATAGCGCCGAAAAATAACTGGCCTCAAAAAGATAAAGACTTTGTAAAGGGGACAAAGGTTTTCCTATTGGGCGGAAGTATTGGCACTAAGGGCAAAATCTCAAAAATCCTAATAAAACATGCTAATAATCTTTTGAAAGAATCAGGATTGAGTAGAATTAATCTTATACCTATTCCCGAATCAAGGTCAGCAGCTTTATATGGGATAGCTCTATTTAGTTTTTCGGATAAGAATCAGAGAATTAAACTTTAATCTTCTCTACCGTAATCATCCTCTAACCGGATAATATCGTCTTCACCAAAATAGTCGCCCATCTGAACCTCAATAAAAATGACCTGTTCGTCTTTTTGATTGGCGATGCGGTGAGCAGCTTGTTTTGGAATCCTGGCCACTGATCCTGGGCCGTACTCTGTTTCTACATCATTAATGGTCACTATGGCTGTGCCTTTTACTATTGTCCAAACCTCTTCGCGCTTCATATGTTTTTGATAGCTTAATCTTTGATTTGGTTTAACAATAATTCTTTTTACTTTACAGTACTCTTCATCTAACAAAACTTCCCAACGCCCCCATGGCCTTTCGTCAGCATATAACATTGGTTTTCTCCTTTTTCATTAAAGATTTAAATTAATTTAAATTATAATTTTGCTTGGCCAATAATAGCAAGTATCAATTTTCAGTCTTGTGAAGTGCTGCGCACTTCACAGACTGGGAATAAGGAGTTTTTAAGGGCTTTGCCCTTAAGATCCCATAGGTAGTTTCGATTACTCAACTGATTTTTTTGTTTAGAAAAATATTGTATCCTTTAGATTATGGGGAATAAGTTAATTGATAAAATCCAGTTCCTGGAAAAACAGGACAATAAATCTGTTTTACTGCTTTTCTATTTACCGGCAGGCAATCCAAAAATCAGGGTAAACCATATCATAAACAATGTCTTAAAACTGACTGAAAAGAAAACAGGTTCCCAATTAAAAAGAGTATTCAGGCGTTTTAACCAAAGACATAAAAATATGGAAGCTGTTTTTCTGGATTATTTTCAGCGTATTCAGAAATTCATAGATAAGGAAACCGCAAAAAATATTTCACATGATAAAAAAGTTCTGATCGGCGCTTGTTTCTCCAAAGAATACAGCTATAAATCAACAGCTTTTTGTAATCCCTCTTTAACTCTTCATCCTGATCAAAATAACATCAGCCCCGGAGAAACAAGGATTATTGTCAGTTTCAGGGCAATTGGCGAAGAACATATATCTTGCTGTGCTTTTTCTGAAGGTATTATCGATAAGAACAATAATATTGCTCTGATAGAAGACAGCCAATACAAAGTTATTCCGGAAGTTAACTCTATGAACAAGAGAGATTATCAGATCAGTTTTTCAAAAGAGGCTAAGGTTTGTGAGCGGGTGATTTATCCGGTGGCTGATAATGAACAGCATGGTATTGAAGACTTAAGATGGACTAGATTTAGTAATGGTAAGGAACGTGCTCTTTATTACGGTACCTATACTGCTTATGACGGTATTCATATTACTCCTAAAATGTTTTCCACATCTGATTTCCGGAGCTTTAAATCTAATCCTCTTATAGGCCGAACAGCGAAGAATAAAAATATGGCCCTTTTTCCCAGAAAGATTAAAGGACGTTATGCAATGATAGCCAGGACTGACGGTATCCATATGGATATTATGTATTCAGATAATCCCTTTGAATGGGACAATCCTGTCCAAAAAATCAATGATAGATTTCAGCCCTGGGAATTTGTTCAAGGGGGCTCTAATGGTGTTCCTATGGAAACCAAATATGGCTGGCTGGTAATAACTCATGGTGTTGGCCCTGTACGGGAATATGCCTTAGGTATAAAACTCTTGGATTTAGATAATCCTTCTAAAGTCATTGCCCGCCTAAAAAAACCTTTGCTGGTGCCTACGGAAAAAGAAAGAAACGGCTATGTTCCGAATGTCCTATACTCCTGCGGAGGGCTGATACATAATAATAATTTGATATTACCTTATGCCTATAGTGATCTTGGCACAAAATATGCAGTTATAGATTTAAAACAATTAATAGCAGCTTTAAGATAAAGCTGCTATTAATTATTTTAAGAAAAAAATGCTATACTCTTCAGGATGAAAAGACCATTAATCAGTGTAATTTTAGGGAGTTTTAATCAAAAAGAAGTTTTGGTAAAGGTTATTGATTCTTTTGCAAACCAAACTATGCCTGCTGATGAGTATGAATTAGTTGTGGTAGATTCCAGTTCTTCTGATGGAAGCGATAAATTACTTGCTAGTTTTAAGCCTTCCTGCCATTTTCAATACCAGGTATGTGAGAATAAAGGTAAAACAGCTGCCAGGAATAAGGCTATTGAATTGGCAAAAAGTGATATTATTTTAATAACCGATGCCGATATGATTGCCGATAAAAACCTGGTCAAAACACATTATCTTGCCCATAAAAACGCTGATAAACCTACTTGTTTTGAAGGGCTTACCTATAATTTGACAAAATTAGAATGGCCAACGGATAGAAATAATTTAAGCCCCTATATTAAAAGGAATTACCGTTTAAATGCTAAATTAGGCTGGTGGTATTTCCTTACTGGTAATATTTCCTTGCCTAAAAAGGTTTTTTTTGATGCTAATGGTTTTTCTGAGGAATTTACAGGATATGGGTGGGAAGACCTAGAGCTTGGGTATCGTCTTAGCCAGAATAAAACACCTCTCCGTTATTTAAAAACAGCAGTTAATTACCATTATCATGTAATTACTGAAGAGGAAGAGATAGAAAGAAACATTAATAAAGGAAAATCTGCCAAAGTTTTTCTTTCAAAACATCCTGGATTAAAAATGTTCCTGGGATTAAATCCTCTTTCTATATATATATATAGAAGGATCAGAAAAAACGGTCCGGTTTATAACTGGTTCCAAAATATGTGTTTTAAATCTAACTTCAAACCCCTACATAAATTCGGTTTTTGGTTTTTAAAAGAATATAACTATTTAGAGGGTATTTTAAGCTAATAAGCAAATAATTTTGCAATTTTCTCGTTTTTTTTCCGATATATATATAGATTAGGGGGGAATAATAAAATGTTTTCAAGAAAGATTGTATCTGTTCGTGTTAAAGAGAAATACTCCAGTTTTTTAGATAATAAACATTCTACTGAGATTAATCCCTTCACTAATAATAATCCTCATCCTGAAAATTCTTGTTTTTTAAATACTGTATTACAAATCATGACCGCACTAAAAATTATTACCGATTCATTTAATCCCAATAAGAATAAATTACCACAAGTCGGCCCATATTCCTTATTAAAATTATATAGCATGGATAAAAAACTCAGCTCTTCGAAAACACTTAAAAATATAAAAGCACCTTTCTTAGTGGATCAAAAAGACTTTTCTAATGGAGCTGAAATCCAGGCCTCTCTTAATACTATTTATCCTTTAATGAAGGAGAATGGCGACAAAAAATCTCTTGCTATACAACTCACAAGTATTTGGGAGCTCTTAGAACAGAGAGGCTCTCTGTCGCTATATCAAGAGCAAGACGCTGAAGAATGTATGGGCATGATTTTTGACGCTCTAAACCTTAAAGTCAGATTGCTTTCACAGCTAGAAACCTGTGGCAAAAACCATGCGAAAATTTCAGAAAGTACGGTTTATGAGCGGCCTATAATCTCTGTTGGGATTACATATAAAAAAAGCTCTAAAAACAAATATGTAAAATCCATTCAAGAAGCTGTCACCCGCTTTTTCAGCAAAGAAAAGCTAATAAAAGACAATCAAGTCGAATATGGAAAGAAAAAAGTAAATGCATATAAATCTTTTCAACTTCAGGACAAACCTCCGTTTTTAGTTGTTCATCTAAAGCGTTATAAGCATGATAAGAAAAAAGAAAAACTGGAAAATAAAATCACCTCTTCTGAATTTATATATATATACACTAAATTATCCGGCAGGGTAAAGATGCGTCTTGTTGCTATTGGTCATCATACTCTATCGCCAAAACACTATATTGCTTTTAAAGTCGATGATAATAATACCTGGTATAAATTTGATGATATAAAAAGTAAAAGAGATAAAATTGGCCCCTTTAAAAAGCTTCCTAAGGACATAGAAAAGAAAGCAGTCTTATTTCTTTATATACCTACTTCCTAAAAAAAACCGAAAAACCTTAAAAGAAAAGTCCCAATTGAAATAGTAATCACAGAAAATGTAGTGGATATAACTATACTTGAACTAGCTAAATTACTGTTCCCCTCCATTGCTTCTGCCATAATATAACTTGAAACAGCTACTGGAGCGGAAAAAAGGAAAAAGATTGTAGCAAGTTCAACTCCCCTAAATCCGAACCAAATAGCTGCTGCCGTAAAAATAAGGGGCATTAGCATTATCTTGATTGCCGAGGCTAATAAGACTGGCTTAATATCTAACCTAAGCTTAGTTAATGATAAAGATGAACCAATTGCTAATAATGCCAGGGGAATGGTCAAATTAGCCAGATAATTACCGGTTTTGAATAATATTGAGCCTACAGGAAGGTTAACATAGGAAAAAATTCCTGCGGCAATGGCTGCCATAATAAGCGGATTTTTCAAAATATTTATTGCAATCTGAATAAAATCAGCTTTACGTCCATTGCTCTTAGGTAAAGTCAGAGAAAGTACTCCTAGGCTATTGTTCAAAGGAATTAAGGCCGTTAAGACAAGGGCAATGTTAACCAGGCCTTGTTCCCCAAATGCATTGTATACCAGAGGCAGGCTGATAATAGCTGTATTACTTCTAAAACAGGCGTGAATAAAGGCGCCTTGATCAGTGTCGTTTTTAACTAGTATTTTTGCCAATGCCCAAGCTAATAAGAATGTTGAGATAATACCAAAATAGCAAAAACCGATTTGGGAAAAATCAATAATGTTTTTTAAATCCAGGTGATGCAGTTTGATAAAGATCAAAGCCGGCAAAGCTATATTAAAAACTATTTTTGAACAAAAGGGGGCAAAGCCTGTTTCCAGAAATTTAATTCTTTTTAGAATAAAACCTAACAGGATTATTAAAAAAACAGGAACAACAACATTGAATGTGAAAATAATAATTGATAAATCCATGAGATATAAATTATACTATTTTTTTTTATCTACAACTAGTTCTGCTTTTGTATCCCTTTAGTTTTTTGAAGTGCTGCGCACTTCACAGCCTGGGAATAAGGAGTTTTAAGGGCTCCGCCCTTAAGATCCCATGAGGGTGCTGCTCACTTCACAGCCTGGGAATAAGGAGTTTTAAGGGCTCCGCCCTTAAGATCCCAAATTAACCTCAAAAGACTGAACAATCACATGTTTTTTAAGCCTAGAAATAGATAATAATAAATACAACAGAATATTTCGATGTTTCACTATGTTTATATACAGGAACCTTTAAGGGTGTAACCTCGGAGAGAATGATGTCGAATAAGAATAAAACATATAAGCTAACAAGACGTGTAGTATTTACTACAATTATATCTATACTAATAAACTGCATATCAATCTATGCGGAAATTCAAATTGAGACCCAAAAAAATACTCCTTTATATAAATCACTGCCAATTAGCTTTCCTTCTACATTAGAATTAGAATTTGCAGAGTATTCTGATTTTAGAGCAAAACCTGCTCAATTAATTGTCAGCGAAAATATAATCATCCCACAAACCTTAGTTTATTATCCTGAAGAAGAAGTGCTTTTTCAGGAACAAAACATTATCACTCCCAGGCTTATCGGAAGGGCGCTGCCCTATCCAAATCCTATGAATTTTTCTCGGCAAGGAGGAGAAATAGGGTATTTATTATCCACAGATATGGATATTGAATTAATTATTTATGATCTTAGGCTCAATATTGTTTATCGAAATAGATTTACAGCTGGTTTTCAAGGCGGATTAGGAGCTTATAACAAGGTTTCTATTAATGATCAGGCAATTGGCTATTCATTACCAAGCGGCGCCTATTTTTACATCCTGGTACATAACGGCAAGGTCCTATGCCGGGAAAAATTTGCGGTGATCAGATGAAAATAATAAAAACAATTATTATTCTGCTTCTTCTAATAACTTTCCAGGCTAAAGCTGTTGAGCAATTTGATATGCTTGCTTTGGGAACCAATGCTAAAATGATTGGTATTGGTAATATTGAAGGGGTGGTTGAATCTCCGTCAACTCTTTTTGAA
>JBHPDY010000029.1:0-15897 GCA_042577605.1 Candidatus Margulisiibacteriota bacterium | reverse complement strand
TTTCTTCTGATGAAATATTATAATGTTTTACTTCCAGCGTAAAAATATGATGTTTTTTTTCCAAACTTGATAATAATGGATTCCCATTATCAGACATTCCCTGCTGAGAATATACAGGAGTAAAGCAGCAAATAACAATCACCAGGAAAAAAGCAAATATTTTCTTCATTCTTCTGTATCAAAAAGTTTTCCGTCTCGAATCACCCGATAAAAACAAGAAAATCTACTCACTCCATCTACTTTTTTAGTATGACAACTGCCCTGCCCTTTCAACGATACCAAATATAACAAAGAATTCTGCTCACAGTTTACCCTGACCTCTTTTATTTCCAGGTAATCGCCTGAAGTCTCACCTTTGATCCATAGGCAATTGCGCGAAGTACTCCAAAAAACAGCTACCTTTCTTTTCAATGTCTCTTTTAAAGCTTCTTCATTCACATAGCAGATACTTAATACTGTTCCGGTAGCTACATCTTGAACAACTACAGGGAGGACAGCTCCAACAGCTGCAACTTTTTTTAGCTTGCTAAAATCTAATAATATTTGTTTTGATTCTTCAATGTTTTTATTATCTGTCATTATCTCCTCCGGTCTATGACAATAAATATAGCATAATACTATATCTTTAAAAGTGCTATGCACTTTTAAAGATGGGAATAAGGTTTACTTAAGGGCTTCGCCCTTAAAATCCCAATTAATTAAAAAGATTAACTACATTTTATCTTCTACGGTTTACAACTTAGTATGGCACTTCACCCTTAAAATCCCAATTAAATTTCAGGAAGTGAAAAATGCATTTTCTCTTTAATGGAACCTTGTCGATTAACAGGAATATCAGGATAGCGTTCCTTGATACTATCTATAAGTTTATTAACCACATCTTCCGGGACCGATGCACCTGAACTGATCCCTATTTTTTTTCTACCTTTCAACCATTCAAAACTAAACTCATTAGCTGAATCAACTAAATAAGCCGACACTCCGGCTCTGACAGCAACCTCTTTCAATCGATTACTATTAGAACTATGGGCAGAACCACAGATCACAATAATATCGCATACTTTAGCTAATTCTAATACTGCATCCTGGCGATTCTGAGTAGCAAAACAAATATCCCCTTTTACCGGCACTGACACTTGCGGGTAGAGCTCTTTTATCTTGTTGATAATCGCAGAAGTATCTGAAACTGAAAGTGTTGTCTGGGTAAGGTATGCCAAAGGTTTTGTCCTCTCAATACCCAGCTCTTGAACGTCTTCTGTTTTCTGAACATAATGTATTAAACCAGGATCTATATATCCTGCTGTCCCTATGATTTCCTGATGCCCCTTATGGCCGATCAAAATAATCTGACAACCTGTTTCAGACAGTTTTTGAGCTTTGATATGTATTTTTTTAACTAATGGGCAGGTAGCATCAATAATCCTCAAATTCCTCTCATCTGCTTTCTGAAAAATACTTGGAGAAACACCATGAGCGCTAAATACAACCGGGCTACCAAAAGGCACACCACTTATATCTTCTACAAAAACTACACCTTTTTCACGGAATTCCTGAATTACCGCGTTATTATGAACAATATCATGATAGACATATAAAGGGATTCCATATTTTGCCAAGGCTTTGTCTACTATCTGAATAGCTCTGGCTACACCGGCACAAAAACCCTGCACTGAAGCTAAATAAATTTCCATACTATTATCTAAAAAATATCTTCAATTCAGCAAAAAAGTGAGTTAGGCCTCTTCTTCCGGAGGTGCAATAACTTGCGAAATAGCTATGACTTCATCATCCGAATCAAGCTTAATGATAATAACACCTTGAGATTCACGTCTTTGAGTAGCAATACTGGCTATCTTTTGCCTGCACATTGTACCTTTTTTAGTAACAATCATTATCTCATTTTCCCGGTCAGCAATTATAGCATCAGTAACTTCATCATTTTTAACCCGTTTCCTAAATTTCAGAGATTTAACACCAATTCCGCCCCTGCCCTGGTTCCTAAACTCCGTCAACCTAATATTTTTACCATAGCCTTTTTTGGTAATAATCAATAGATTAATGTTGTCTGCGTCAGGATCAACTATGCCCATACTGACCAGCTTATCCTCAGGCTTGATTTTTATTCCCTTTACACCTCTGGAGGCCCTGCTCAAAGGCCGGGCTTGTGCTTCGTCAAAACGGATCACCATTCCCGCGGAAGTAAGCAAAACAACATCTTTTTTACCTGATGACAGCTTAACCCATTTAAGGTTATCACCATCATCAAGGTTGATTGCAATAATGGGCCTATTCTTAAAATAAGAATAAGCAGAAACCGCTGTCTTCTTCACAATGCCCTTCTGAGTAGTCATAAACAAATAGTCTTCCGAAGCAAAGTTATCTATAGGGATCATGGTTGTAACAGTTTCCTTTTCCTCCAAATGCAGAAAATGAGAAATCGATAGTCCCTTGCTTTGCCTGGAAGCTTCTGGAATCTGATAGACCTTAAATTTAAAAACCCTGCCCCGATTTGTAAAACATAACAAGAAATTATGATTATTTGTTATAAAAAATTGATCAATAATGTCCTCTTCACGTACGGACATACCACTAACTCCGCGCCCTCCCCTTAACTGGCTTCGAAATACCCCCACCGGCACTCTTTTGGTAAAACCTTTGCGTGAAAGTAAAACAACAACTTGTTCATTAGGGATCAGATCTTCCATATCCACATCTTCAACAGTTTCCCCGATTTCCGTATTACGCTTATTTGCATATTTTTCTCTTATTTCCAGATGCTCGTTTTTAATTATGGAAAATACCCTTGATTCATTTGCTAGAATATCTTGAAAATCTGCAATTTTTTCCTGTAGTTCTTTATATTCCGTATCAATTTTCTCCTGCTCTAAACCAGTCAGCCTCTGAAGCTTCATATCCAAAATAGCATTCGCCTGCTTTTCAGATAATGAAAATGTGGACATCAAGCCTTTTCTGGCAACTTCGGTATTTTCAGAAGCCTTAATGAGCGCAATGACTTCATCAATACGGGCAAGAGCAATACGTAAACCCTCTAAAATATGCGACCTATCCTGAGCATTTTTCAGATCAAACTCTGTTCTTCTGACAACTACTGTTTTACGGTGATCAATATAATGGGATAATATTTGTTTTATATCTAAAACCTTGGGAACACCCTTTACCAAAGCAACCATATTGATACCAAAACTATTTTGCAATTGCGTATGCTTATACAGCTGGTTTAAAACCACCTCAGGAATAGCATCTCTTTTTAATTCTATATATATTCGCATTCCCTTTCGATCTGACTCATCCCTTAAGTCTGATATAGCAGTAATCTTTTTATCATTAACAAGCTCTGCTATCTTAATAATCAAATTGGCCTTATTAACCTGATATGGGATTTCATGCACAATTATGGCAATCTTGCCCTTCTTTTTAGATTCTTCAATACTAGTCTTGCTGCGAATAACTACTGATCCTTTTCCGGTTAAATAGGCCTGTGTTACACCTTTCAAACCGCAAATCGTAGCTCCGGTAGGAAAATCAGGAGCTTTAATATGCTCCATTAAATCAAGTATTTCCATCTCAGGGTCATCGATTAAAGCACTGATACCATCACATAATTCACCAAGATTATGTGGAGGAATATTTGTGGCCATCCCTACAGCAATACCATTTGTACCATTTAATAATAAGGTAGGAATCCTTGCCGGAAGTACAGTTGGTTCTTGCATAGATTCATCAAAATTCGGCATAAAATCAACTGTATTCTTATTTATATCCTGGAGTAAGGAGCCACTTATTTTAGCTAAACGCGCCTCCGTATACCGCATGGCCGCCGCATTATCACCGTCAACAGATCCATAATTACCTTGGCCATCTATTAATGGGTAGCGCATTGAAAAATCTTGGGCCATTCTCACCAAAGCATCATAAACAGAAGCATCTCCATGCGGATGGTAACGCCCAAGCACATCCCCCACAATTCTAGCGCATTTACGATGTGGTTTTCCCGGAGAAAAACCAGCCTCATGCATAGCAAACAATATCCGCCTATGAACTGGCTTGAGACCATCGCGGACATCAGGTAATGCCCGGCCGACAATAACCGACATAGCGTACTCTAAATAAGAGTTCTTCATCTCTTCGTCAATATTTATGGTCTTTACATTTTTGTTTTCAAATAAATTAGGTTGGTCCATTTCTCACTAACTCCTTTTAAATATCAATCCATCTAACTTTTTTCGCATATTTTTCAATAAATTCTTTTCTAGGCTCAACTCTACTCCCCATTAGAGTAGAGAAAATTTCATCTGCTTCCTCTGCATCCTCCATAGCTACCTGCAATAAAGTGCGCTTCTCAGGATCTAAGGTTGTTTCCCATAATTGGTCCGGATTCATTTCCCCAAGACCTTTATACCTCTGGATAGCCACACCATCTTTACCTATTTCTTCCAAGTATTCATTCAATTGTTTGTCATTATAAATGTACTGTTTTTTACCTGACTTTTTAACTAAATATAATGGAGGCTGAGCAATGTATAACGCCCCAGCTTCAATTAACTCCCTGGCATGTCTAAAAAAGAAAGTTAAAAGCAAAGTACGTATATGGGCCCCATCCACATCCGCATCTGTCATAATAATGATTTTATGGTAACGTAATTTTTTAAGAACATCTTCCAAGCTTTCTTCTTCTTCTTCTACTTGTTCTTCAGTATCTTCTTCCTCTTTTGTAGAAAGCCCGGAAATAACCCCGGGACCAATTGCCGTAATTAATGTTCTGATTTCTTCATTCGCTAGAATTTTATCCATTCTGGCTTTCTCTACATTCAGTACTTTTCCTCTTAACGGTAATATTGCCTGAATATTCCGGTCTCTTCCTTGCTTAGCAGAACCACCTGCCGAATCTCCCTCAACAATAAATACTTCACAATTAGCAGGATCATTATCAGAGCAATCAGCTAACTTTCCTGGTAAGGTTGTGCTTTCCAAGCTTGACTTTCTACGGGCCAAGTCCTGTGCTTTTCGCGTAGCTTCTCTCACACGCTGGGCTATCAAAGCTTTATTGATAATCTGTTTACCTATTTTAGGATGTGTTTCAATGTAATCAGACAAACCCTCATCTGTCATTGAATCCACAACACCTTTAATCTCTGCATTACCTAATTTAGTTTTTGTTTGGCCTTCAAATTGGGGATTTGGCAGTTTAATACTAATAACAGCAGTAAGCCCCTCTTTTAAATCATTTCCGGTAAAACCTGTTTTTTTATCCTTAACAAGATCATATTTCTTAGCAAAAGCGTTTATAACTCTAGTTAAAGCAGTTCGAAAACCAGCTAAATGAGTACCCCCCTCTTTAGTACGTATATTATTAGCAAAAGAAATAACCTGTTCGTCATAATAGTCAGACACATACTGCAAAGCAACTTCTACTTCATATTTTTCTCTTTCTTTTTTTAGATAGATAGGTGGTGCAAATAAAGGCGTTTTATTGGCTGTTATAGATTCTACATAAGACTTAATACCGCCCTCATACTGAAAAATCTTTTCCGTAGGAGTCTCAAATCTAAGATCTTTAAAAACTATTTTTAAGCCTTTGTTTAAAAAAGCTAGTTCCTTCAATCTATGGCTTACGATCTCTGAAGTAAATTCTACTTCTTCAAATATCTTGTCATCCGGTTTAAAAATAACTGTGGTGCCCGTTTTCTCGCCTTCATACGGCACAAAATTACCAATCTGAGATTCTGGTGTACCTCTAAGAAATTTTTGTTTATATTCTTGTCCGTCTCTTCTGACTATAACTTCCAGCCATTCCGAAAGAGCATTTACCACAGAAACTCCAACTCCGTGCAAACCACCTGAAATCTTATATCCCTTTCCTTCGAACTTTCCGCCGGCATGCAAGGTTGTCATAACCACATCAACAGCGGGTATACCTTTTTCTTTGTGTTCGTCTATAGGAATACCACGCCCATCATCCGTAACAGTGACAATATTATCTTCCCCGATTATTACCTCAATAACAGAACAGTGTCCTGCCATAGCTTCATCAACACTGTTATCAACAACTTCAAAAACAAGATGGTTCAGACCCGCCCTGCTTGTTGAACCAATATACATACTAGGCCGCTTTCTAACAGCCTCCAGGCCTTCCAGGACTTTAATTTCCGTAGCATTGTAATTATGCGTCATTTCTTACTCCAACCTCTAATCTAGAATTTTTTTTTAACAAACTAGTAATTTCAATAAAAAATCAAACACAAAATATTACCACAAATCTCTCAAATTTAGAATGAGAGTTTTTATTTTAATTAAGGTAGCGATCGTCGCCTAAATTAATTATTTCAAAACCTTCATTCGAGATAGCGGCCAAAAGGTGAAAACTGCTTTTCCCAAAAGGTCTTCTTTCGGAACATAGCCCCAAACCCTGGAATCCAAAGAATTCCCCCGATTATCTCCCATCATAAAAAAAGAAGCTTCAGGTATGGTAACCGGGCCATAATATTTATATAGTTCATTAGCATTACCATCAGCGGTTACTAAAAGAATCTTAACCCCTGGTAAGATCAATTGTTCATTATCAATATATACCTGCCCTCTTTTAATCTCCAACTTATCTCCTGGTAGACCAATGCATCTTTTCACATAATCTTTCCCATCTTGATATGGAGATTTAAAAACAACAATATCACCGCGCTCCGGCTGCTTAAAGCGATATATGAATTTATTTACAAACAGCCTGTCATTAATTTCCATAGTAGGGATCATGGAACCTGTAGGCACAATAGAAGTCTGGATAACATACTTCCTGATTATCAAAGCTAATATCAAAGCAACTAAAACTGTTTCCACAATATCTACTAATATATATAAGGAAAAGCTTTTCTTTTTTAGGTTTGCTTTGAATTCTTTCCATTGCCTATTTTTTTCTCTAATAGTTTTGAACATAAAATTTCCTTTCGGGAATGATCTTGGAAATATAACTACTTTTGAGGAAAAAAATCAAGGGCGCTATCTAAATTTCCTTGTGCACATACTTTAATGTCATTAAAATACTTGCTATGAAAATTCTTATATCACGGTTAGGTATGTTAGGAGATACTTTATTCACACTTCCTGCTGCTAGCAACATTCAGGCTAAATACCCTAATGCAAAGCTATATTTCTTAGCTTCACCACCGGGAAATAAACTGCTGGAAGCATTTGGATTTAAAGGACAAATACTTACTTATAATATTTATTATCCTAAATTAACAAAATATTTTCTTCGAAAAAAACTATCCAAAATTCAGTTCGATTATTTTTTCAATTTCGACTGTTCTGAAGAATTTCATTCGTTTTATCAAACTACTGTAAACACCAAAAAATGGTTCAGAATGACAAACAAAATAACCGAAGACGGCACCAAGCAGCTTATCCAGGAAACAGGTTCAGGTTTAAAAACGCATATTGTAGATCAGTATAATAAACTAATAGAGATGGCAGATATCCCGGTTATTAAGAAGGATTATGTTTTTCCGGATTATCAAAACAATATTGAAAAATTTGAAAAAAGTTTTTCTAAAAAATTAAAATCCTCCCCCAACAACCTTTTATTTGGCATTCATCCCGGAAACCATGCATATAACACAAACACCCTTTTTAAAGACCTAGGATTTATACCAAGGGCCTGGTCACTGAACAACTTCGCAAAACTGGGGCTGCTTCTTTATAAAAGATACCCTGGATGCAAGATTGTCTTAACCGGCAGTTTTTACGAAAAAAAACTAACCAATAAAATAGAAAAGCAGCTAATAAAAAATAATATTCCTGTTATTAACCTGGCAGGAAGAACCAATAACCTATTTAAATTCTTAGGTCTTCTCAAGTCTTTAAATCTTTTCTTTTGTACAGACACCGGGCCGATGCACCTGGCAGCAGCGCTCCAGGTTCCCTTAATCTCTATTTTCTGCTCTGCCGATCCTAAAGATACAGGGCCAAAAGGAAATCCAGAATATTTTCAAGTCGTAACCCCTGATATGAAATGTTTTCCCTGTGTTCATACTGACCATCATGAGCAATGCCCTCCGGGTACCAATTGTGTTGAAGTTTTAAGCCCTGAAATTGTTTTAGAAAAAACCAAAACCTTCCGATCAAACAAGCTATCTTAATTTGTAAAAACCAAAAGCTAAAGAAGCATTAGTTGTGCCATAATATGTCATTATTTACATTAAATGGCGCCTCTTTATGTAGCGCGCGACATAAAGAGGCGCCACTTTATGCTATTATTTACTTTATTTGTTGCATAAAATGTACAATAGCATTAAAATGACATATATGAAAAGGACAATTTGGCACAAATTAAACGACTGGAAAAACAAAAAATATCGCAAACCTCTTATAATAAAAGGAGCTAGACAGGTAGGCAAAACTTATATACTTCAAGAATTCGGTAAATCAAGCTTTCCTGATTGGCACTATTTTAATTTTGAAGACTCAAAAGCACTCAGTAACATCTTTGAACCTGATCTAGACCCTAAAAGGATAATCAGAGAGCTAAGTTTCTACGCCAACAAAAAAATAAATGACCAAGATTTAATTATTTTTGATGAAATACAAAATACTCCTAGAGCAATAACAAGTTTAAAATATTTTCACGAACAATTACCTCAAATGGCTATCTGTTCTGCTGGATCATTATTGGGCATCCAATTATCTAATGAAGCTTTTCCCGTAGGAAAGGTCGAATTTTTATTCTTGAATCCAATGTCTTTCGAAGAATTCCTTTTTGCACAAAAGGACCTTAAATCACTGGAGTATCTTGAAGAATGCAAAACAACACACCGGATCCCAGATTTAGTGCATAACCATCTTTGGGAAAAACTAAAAATATATTTTATAGTCGGAGGATTACCGGAAGTTGTTAAAACATATATAGACAATAAAGAGAATCTATTTCATTCATTGCAACAAGCCAGGAAATTACAAAACAACCTAATTCTTACCTATCTTGCTGATATAGCAAAACATTCCGGCAAACAAAATGCAATGCATCTGGAGAGATTGCTGATGAACATTCCAGCTCAACTTGCTAAAGAACTGAATGGATCAGCCTCTAAATTTGTTTTCAAGGGAATTGTTCCTGGATTAAGCAGGTATTCCAGACTTGCGGGATCTATTGATTGGTTAATCTCAGCGGGACTAACCGTTAAATGCCATATTGTAAACAAAGGGCAACTTCCTTTCTCTGCTTATACAAAGGAGAACAGTTTTAAACTGTTCTTATTCGATGTTGGCCTATTAGGAGCTATCAGTGGTCTGCCGCCCAAAGTGATATTGAACTACGATTATGGTTCTTACAAAGGATATTTTGCTGAAAATTATATTGCTCAAGAATTTATTTGTTCTGGTGTTTTAAACTTGAACTGCTGGAATGAAGGCAGGGCAGAAGTAGAGTTCTTAAGAGAGATTGATGGAGATGTGATCCCAATTGAAGTAAAATCAGGATGGATTACCCAGGCAAAAAGTTTGCGGGTGTTTGCTGATAAATATCAGCCAAAGTATAGAGTAATTTTTAGTGGAAAGACCCTCAATATTGATAAAAAAAACAGAATACATCATTATCCACTATATTTAGCCAACAAATTTCCGCTGTAATTATCTGAGTTTGTCTCTTAATACCGGAAAAACTAAAATCCTACATCTACTAAGCTCTACATTTAAAATATTTTCTGTTATTATCTCTATCTCTGATTAAACTGGAATAGCCTATGTTCAAAATATTCAAACGCGCCTTAAAATTCATAACTCCCTATAAATGGTTATTAGCTTTAACTATCTTGCTTTCAATCTTCTTTATGGCCGCAAATGTCTATTTCTTGCCTTTGGTCAGAGATATCATTAACGAAATATCTCATAAGAACTTAACTCATTTTAATAACCAGATCCTCAATTTATTAGCCTTGTATCTCCTGCGCATAATCTCTCAATACTCCATTTCTTATGTTATGGCTTATACCAGTGAAAAAGTCAGTATAGATATCAGAAAAGTCCTTTATCACAAACTTTTATCTTTATCACAACATTTCTATTCTACCTGGAAATTAGGGGACATTCTCACCCGCTTATTCTCTGATGTCGCCAAAATGAAAGACACCATTACATTATGCTTCTGGGAAGTCATCCCTCAAGGCATTACTTTTATAGGCATTGTAACCTACTTGGCCTTCCTTAATTGGAAGCTTAGTATGCTCACTTTTATAGCCACTCCTTTTTTCATTTGGCTAACAATGTACCTAGCTAACAAACTACGAAAAGTGGCTCACCGCCTACAGCGAAAAAGCGCTAACCTTACACATATGGCCCAAGAAATTATCTCTAATATTAAATTAGTCCAGGTCTATACAGCAGAAAAAGTAGAAGAAAATCGTTTTTATGATGAAAACAAACAAAACTTCCGCATTAATATGAAGGGCATCCGTTTCCGAAATACTATCGAAGGCTTGATCTCTTGTTTGCAGTTCTTTGTCATTGTAGGTGTAATTTGGTATGGCGGATATGAAATTGCTAGAGGAACAATGAATGGGCCGGAACTAGTCTCCTTTTTCACAGGAATCTTTCTGCTAATAGATCCTGTACTAGCCCTTTCAAAGGTCTATACAAATATCCAGCAGTCAATGGCCTCGACCCAAAGAATTTATAAAATACTGGATACTCCCTTAGCTATTAAAAACATCGAAAATCCAGTCTCAGATTTTAGGATAAAGGGAAAAGTGCGCTTTAATAAAGTTTCATTTCATTACCCTGACAACCGTTCTCTTGTACTTAAAAAAATCTCTTTGGAAGCGGAACCAGGTGAAATAATCGCCCTTGTAGGACTTTCGGGTGTCGGGAAAAGCACTCTGGTTAACCTGATACCCCGGTTTTTTGATCCTACCAGTGGAAATATTGAAATTGATAACCAGGAACTAAAAAACATTGATCTGTTCACCCTTCGGTCACAGATAGGAATGGTTCCCCAGGAAGACATTCTTTTCAGAGGAACTGTTTTAGATAATATCAGCTATGGAAAAATGGATGCTTCCGCAGAAGAAGTCAAGAAAGCTGCTATCCAAGCCAATGCCTGGGAATTTATAGAAAGAATGCCAGGCAATCTTTATGCCCGTATCCAGGATAGAGGCGCTAACCTCTCCGGTGGCCAGAAGCAACGAATTTCCATTGCCCGGGCTATCCTTAGAAATCCTCGCATTTTAATCCTTGACGAAGCCACTTCTTCGTTAGATACAGAATCAGAACGTCTGGTCCAGGAGGCTTTGAATGTATTAATGAAACAGAGGACCACTTTTGTCATTGCCCATCGTTTATCTACTATAATGCACGCGGACAAAATCATTGTAATGGACAAAGGCACAATTAGAGAGTCCGGTAAGCATCAGGAACTGCTTGATCGAAATGAGCTATATGCTAAACTTTATCACTTACAATTTGAAAGTAATAAGAACCAGAGTTAATATATTAGGATAAATTTAATTAAAATTTATTAAGGAATATCCAATGAAAACAAAAAAAAGCAGTAAAAAAGTTCACATCTTAGATACCACCCTAAGAGATGGGGAACAGACATCAGGGATTGCTTTTCGTGAGCATGAAAAACTAGCTATTACTCGATCTTTACTTTTAGATGCAAAAGTCAACGCCATTGAAGTTGCCTCTGCCAGGGTTTCTGACGCAGAATTAAAAGCAGTAAAAATAATTTGCGACTGGGCCAAAACAGCTGGCCTGGTGGATAAAATAGAAGTACTGGGTTTTGTTGACAAAAATGAATCCGTAGATTGGATAAATAAAACCGGGTGCAAAAATATCAATCTTTTATGCAAGGGCTCATTAAATCACTTAAAAGAACAGCTCAAAAAAACACCTGAGCAGCACATCAAAGACATTAACGAAGTAATTCTATATGCCCAAAGTCTAGGCATAAAAGCAAATATTTATTTAGAAGATTTTTCGAACGGGATTATCAATTCTCCTGACTATGTTTATTTCATGATAGACAATATCAAAAATGCCAATAGAATCATGCTTCCTGACACGCTTGGAATCTGGACACCTGATGAAACCTATAAATATCTAAAAGAAGTCTCGGATAAATATCCTGATATAACATTTGATTTCCATGGCCACAATGATTATGGCTTAGCTACCGCCAACTGTTTAGCTGCTATTAAAGCTGGTATAAAGTGGGTACATGTGACCATAAACGGCCTGGGTGAAAGGGCTGGCAACAGCTCACTGGCAAGCGTTGTAGCTTCCATTCATGACCATACAGATCATAAAACTGACATCAATGAAAAAAAACTAAGAAGCTTATCCAAAGTTGTACAGCTTATTTCCGGATTTAGGGTAGCGGCTAACACACCAGTCATTGGAGAAAATGTATTCACCCAAACTTGTGGTGTACATGCAGACGGTGATAAAAAGGCTAATCTCTATTTCAACAAACTTTTACCGGAACGTTTTGGTCGTAAGAGAAATTACGCTCTGGGAAAAACATCAGGCAAAGCCAGTATCCAAAAAAACCTGGAAGTCCTTGGTATTGAGTTAGACAAAGAAGATATCTTAAAAGTATTAAAAAGAGTTGTAGAGCTAGGCGATAAAAAAGAGAATATCAATTTATCTGACCTTCCTTATATTGTTTCTGATGTCCTGGGCACACCATTAAAAGAAAAAGTGAAAATCATTAATTTCTCTATGGAGCTCAATTATAAAAAAGATCCCAAAGCAGAAATAGAAATCGAAATCGAAGGAAATAAATATAAAAAATCAGCCACCGGGGACGGGCAATACAGCGCTTTTATGAATGCTATTAAAGCTATATATAAAGAACAAAAAAGAAAGTTCCCTGACTTAGTGGATTATACTGTGGCAATTCCTCCGGGAGGAAAGCCAGACGCTCTTGTGGAAACAACTATAACTTGGAATTCTGAAGATCCTTTTAAAACCAAAGGTGTAGATTCTGACCAGACTACCGCTGCTATTAAAGCTACTATTAATATGCTTAATCAGCTTTAATTGGTGAGTGCCTAAAGATTAGCTCGATCCTTAAAAGCAAAATTAGATTTTTGGTTAGCATTTTTTAAGATTTTTTTCATATTTTCAATACATTCAAGTTGTTTCTCAAGTATTAATTTTTCCTTATCTAGGTAGTTTTTTAGATTTAATCGTAAATTATTGGAATTATCAGATAAATATTTACCGATACCTTGGAATGTATCAATGGGAGATAAATCCTGCAAACTGATATTTTGCTTCTTAAAAAAAGCTTTCATAAACTCAAGGATACTTTTTTCTTTATCCAATTCATCCTGATAAAACCGCAGAGCATTATTTGTGGCTTCCTTTTCGGTTACATTTTCAAATGTATTGAAATAAGGTTTTCCATATTTTGGTGTAACTGTAACTTTTACTTTCGAGTACAAACCACTGGGACTTTGCTTCTTAGGCTGTCCTTTATCTCCTGGATTGTCATTGATTATTTGCGTTTCTATTGAAAATCCTAATTCCTTAAATACCTTAATATCATTGAACGGTGAAGGAAAAACAAAAGCTCCTGTTCCATCTCTCTTAAGTTGCTTTCCAAACATTAAATGTATATGATCAAGCTTATGCAAATATTTTCGCAAATGCTTCGTATATTCATTAAGCGAAGTCACTCCAACAGTGGCACATTTCATAAAAACATAAAATAAGTTGTAACTTGTTGTTGTACATAATTCTTCATACTTTGGATCCAATGATGCTGACAGCTCTTTCAATTTATCTTTAAACAAGAAGGGGCCCTTCTTTTTTACTTTTTTCTTACTTCCTGTTTCTTCTTTTTTGTTCAAAGCGCTATTTGCTTCACTATATAAAACAGCCAAACCAAAAGCCCTCATAAAAACCGGCTGAAATATCTGCAAAAATTGATATAACGTTTGCAATGTATCATATGTGTTTTTACTATTTTCAATGATTTTAACTTTGTCTAAATCATCTATCCCATTATTAAGAATACAACTCAAATGACCAAATTGGTTAAATTTGGTAAGTGTATTATTAACTATATTCAATATGCTGAATAATTTTTGAAATTCTTTTGAATTTTGGGAAGATAAATTCTTCAAGAATCCTTTGAACTTATTCTCCTCGTACAAAGCCATCCACATTTTTGAGGTAGCTAAGACAATACTTATAGTGCGCAAATACTCTTTGATAGGCCTGCTTAAAGCATGGAAATCAGTTAAAATCTTATTACAAAATTCCTTATTCCTAATAAATAATTCATCGCAGTTCTTAACAAGTCTGATTATTTCTTCCCTATCATAGGATTCTATGCTGACAGTATTTTTACTTAATGATGTTCTTATTTCAGTAAAATCTTCAATTTTTAATGGTTCTTTTCGCGAAAGAATATCAAGATATTCAATTACAGGATGACGTTTAGCCCGTTGTTGAATAACCATAAACCTTGTTAGCATATAAACAATTTTTTCAACTAATTCTGCTTCTTCTAACTTACTCTTGCTCAAATCTATTTTACTCTTAAACTCCGGATTCAATTCTAACCTTAAATCTATTAAAAGCCGCTCTAATTGATCATGCTTATTATCCTGGCCTGGTACTGCCTCAATAAAATGCGGATCTAAACGTATTTGCGTTGACATCAATTTCCACAAAAACTGATCAACTTTATCTAAAAATTTCTTTTTAAGACGATTATCTAACTTTACTCCTTTTATTTTTGTCATTACTTCCAGCAATCTATCTGATCCAATGATAATAAGGCGCTTATCAAGGTCCCTGAGTTTATATTCCAGCTTATAAAGCATAGCCTCTACCAAAGAAATACCCTTTTTAACTAGGTTGTCACTAATTTTGAACTCCGGACCAGTCAGCTCTAAAAATAAATCAGCTGTTATGCTTCCCAAACTTCCTTTTTCTTTGGAGTTTTGGGCCAACAGCTTTATTTCCTCAAAAGCTAAATTCAATCTTTTATAAGAGCATGCTTTAAACTTTTTGTTGAAAGCTGCAACAATCAAATTAATACTACTCACTAATTGCCACTGTTCTGGGATGTTAGTTTCCTTGGCCAATCTTTGCAGTTCTTTATAGTCGATACTAAGCTTGCGCATAGAAAAAGCTAATTTCTCTATTTCGACTTGTGGACATTCCTGATAACTATCATATTTCATTAATACCTTAAAGATTTCATTAACAAAGTATTGGGCAGACTTTTCTAATATTTTTCTTTCTTCTTTTTGACGCAATCTTCTTTGATCAATTTTTTCACCGGCTTGTCTATTTTTTATTTTATGCCAGATCAATTTGTAATTGTTGATTTCTATAGCATGTTTTTTAAGAAATTTTGAAAGTAACCGGCTTGAATTTGTTTTGTTAGACATTGGAAGGTAACTTATCACTCCTTCAGAATCACTGTTATTACTGACATTGCTCTTAAAGTTTAACAGGCTCAGCTTTGACTTTTTTTGACGAGATCTCAAAGAGGATATTTGAGATGTTATTCTAGTATTTCTTCTGTTTTTCATATCCCTTTCTAACTTCTCTAAAATAGCTTCAAAACAATCCGCTAACTTAACTATTCCTTCAGGAATCACTTGTGGTGACTCTTTAATAGTAAGATGGAATAAATCTATAATCGCCTGAAAGCAAACTGAAACATTGGTAAATTCTTCAATTTTTGCATTGGAACGTACCTGGTTTAGTTCTTGTTCAACAAAGTTAATCAATTTTTCTAAGATGTCACGTCTTTCATGTTTTGTTTCTTCCATATAAAACTGACATCCAGCACGCAAGATAAGCCCTTGCCAAGGCTCTTTGTTGTCCAGGCGAGTTTTTAATAAATCTTTATACTTGTTATAGAAA
>JBHPDY010000028.1:0-16163 GCA_042577605.1 Candidatus Margulisiibacteriota bacterium | reverse complement strand
ATTAACTATAAGGGCGGGACAGGAAAAACAACTACTACAGTAAGTTTGGCCCATGGATTAGCCAATAGAGGTCAAAAAGTACTTGTAATTGATACTGATTCCCATGGGAGCTTAAGTTATTATTTAGGGGCCCGAAATAGGTGTTCTCTTTATGATCTGCTTTTGAAAAAAGTTGATTACAAGGAATGCATCTCCAATGTTCGCAAAAACATGGACATTATTTCTGCAAATAATAGATTATATGCAGCCAGCATTGCGATGGCTAAATTAAAACAACGGGAAACCATTCTACTGGATAAGCTTTCACAGATTGAAGGCTATGATTATATTATTATTGATTGTACGCCTACCATGAATTTGATAAATCAGAATGCTCTGATTTGCGCTCCGGAGCTTTTTGTTCCGGTCTCAATGGAATATTTATCTTTGGTAGGGGTTAGGCAATTATTAAGTAATATTAAGATTCTTAACAAAATCTTTAAAAAAGATGTATTTGTTAGTAAAATAATACCTACTTTTTATGATAAACGTAATAACAAGTCAAAAGTTGTCTTAGAGAGTTTAGGTAAGGTTTTTAAAGATAACATAACCACACCGATTAGAAGTTGTATAGCCTTATCAGAAGCTCCAACATTTAAAAAAACAATATTTGAATATAATCCTAAGTCACCTGCGGCAGCAGATTACGAAAAATTAATTAATGAGGTGCTATAATATGGAGAAACAAAAAGAGTATATTAATCCTTTAGAAGAAATTGACCCAGTTATGGAGCAAGCTTTTTCTATGCCGGATGAAGAAGACGACATAGATGAAGAGCCAGAAGAAACCGAATCAGACTTTGAATTGAGTGCCAATGAAATTGGTTCTATGCCGGTATCAAAAGTGCAGTTCCCGGATATCAATAAAGAAACAGCAGGTAAAAAACTAAATATGGAAAATATATATGGCAGTATTCCTGTTAATGTTGCAGTTGAATTAGGTAGATCCAAAATAACAATGAAGGAAATTTATGAAATAACAGAAGGATCTATTATAGAACTGGAAAAATTAGTTGGGGAACCATTGGATTTAGTAGTAAATGGCCAGGTTATTGCCCAAGGAGAGGTAGTTGCTATAGACAATAATTATGGCTTAAGAATTACTAATATTATTGCTAATATCCCCAAATAATGAGCGCTTCCTATTATTTGCAAACAATCATAACTCTTCTTCTTGTTGGTGTTGTTGTCTGGACAACGATAAGACTAGCTAAAGCGTATAGAAACAAACGGTATTCAGGCGATATAAAAATAATTGACAGAATAGGCTTGGATACTAATGTAAGTATGTTAATAGTAAAAGTAAGAGAACAAGAATTGTTATTAAGTATAGGAAGGAAGGAAGTCAAATTACTCAAAGAACTGTAAATGAAAAAACCACTTATTATTTTTGCGATACTTGTCTATATCTTAATGCCTGTGGCGGTTTTTGCGCAGGTGCCTGGAATAAATATTGATGCAGAGTCTTTTTTAAAGCCAGAAAGCTTTAGTAACAGCATAAATTTACTTCTCAGCCTTTCCTCTATTTCTTTAGTCCCTTTTTTCCTGGTATCTACAACTTCCTTTTTAAGGACCGTTATTGTATTAAGCATGTTGCGTACCAGTATCGGGACCCAGCAATCCCCGCCTAACATTGTCATAATTTCCTTATCTCTTTTTTTAACGTTATTTGTTATGACACCAACTTGGCAAAAGGTTAATGAAGTTGCGGTTGCTCCTTATCGTGATGGTAAAATAACACAAAAAGAAGCAATGGAGATGGGGATTAAGCCATTTAAAGAATTTATGATCAAGATAACTAGGGACAAGGATTTAGCTCTGTTTCTTGAGTTCTCAAATCTTAAAAAAGTCGATAACTATGAAAACATTCCCATCTTTGTACTGATCCCGGCATTTGTGGTTTCGGAATTGAAGACAGCTTTCCAGATTGGTTTTTTATTATTTATCCCGTTTATTGTGATAGATTTAATAGTTGCTAATATTTTACTATCCCTAGGGATGTTTATGTTATCTCCGGCAATGATATCACTGCCGTTTAAGATATTGTTATTTGTATTAACTGATGGCTGGTCGTTAATTGTACAGGGATTGTTGCTTAGTTTTAGATGAGATTATTAAAAGCATATCTTTTATTAATCATTGTTATTATTTTTTGCCATGATATTAATGGAGAATCTTCAATTGAAAAGGCAGGATTACTGTCATCTGAGATTTATAAAGCCGGACAGGTAAATCTGCTGGTCAGCAATTATCCTGAATCTATAGAAGCACCCGGCCTTATTTTGGATAAAAGAATAGCCTCCAAAAAAATCAGATTAGTTTATTACCATAAGAACAATTATAAAAATAATCTATATATAAATGCAGCTCTAAAAAACAATGAAAAATATCCTGTAAAGCTAAAAACAATTAAAGCCTTTGCTGGTCCGACTCAGGATGGTATTTTTGCAGGGCACAAGGCAGTAAAACAATTTTTTCAAAATATTCTTAATAAAAATATGGATGAGATAATAATTCCTGCAGGCATAACAAAACAAATAAAATACCATCTTGTAAAAAGCGGGCAGATTTCTGTGGGAATTATTGAGATCGAAAAACATGCTCAGGCTGCTGTAAGTTTAAAACTAATGGTTGTAGATCCAGGTTATGAAAACCTCTCCGGATTAAATGAGTTCTTACCTCACAATAAGCAAATATGTGCAAAGTTTAATAAATTAACAGAAAACAGGGCTGCTATCTCTTATGATTGCTGCGCAGTTCTAAAAGAGATAAAAATCGGAAATAAACCTTACTTGAAAGACAAAAGGGAAAATATAGTTTTGCACGGGAACTATGGCTTATTTTATAATATACCTATCATTTTAAATAATGAGCATAATGAATATACAAATGTTGATTTATATTTCTCTCCTACGGCAGGTATGGCCAGAGCTGTATTATTAATAGATGATCAACTGGTTGAAACAGGTCTTCCCAGAGAATATAATAACTACAACCCCGAAAAAATTTATAATTTTATTGTAAAACCAAAAGAGAAGAAAACAATATTTATTAAAACTATGCCTGAACCAGGATCATTTTATCCTGTTTCCTTTGTATTGAAGAGTAATACTCATCAATATACGAACTAAAAAAATATATTAAGGAAGAAAATATATATGAACATTGATATTGTAAATGGCATAATTAACGCGGCAGTGCAGGTGATACTGTTAGGATCCTTACCTAGTATCGGTATGGGATTGGCCGTTGGATTATTTATTGCAATTCTTCAGGCGGTTACTCAGGTCCAGGAACAAACTTTGACCTTTGTTCCTAAAATGATTGTTGTGCTTCTGGTATTATCTGCCAGTTTCCCTTGGATCAGCAGGATTGTCATCGAGCTTGCATTAAGCTTGTGGAAGAATATACCCCTATACGCTAAATGATTATTACATATACTGAAGTACTGGTGTTTTTTCTTATTGTTGCCAGGATTATGGGATTAATGCTCTATGCTCCGATTTTTGCTAATAAGAGCATTTTTTCTTTGAGCAAGCTTCCTCTGGTATTATGGTGCCCGATGCTAATAATATTTTCAGTCCCCTTGGCTACTAAATTACCTGAAACAGGAGTTGCCTATGCCTTAGCAGTATTTTTGGAGATATTGTTAGGGGCCATAATTGGTTTTGCCACTGACCTTTTGATTACCGGTATTGAGATGGCTGGCACCTTAATGGACACCCAGGCTGGACTAAGTGTGGCAGCATTGTTAGATCCTTCTACAGGACGTCAGATTACTATTTTTTCACACATGTTAAAATGGGTAGCAGTTATGATCTTTTTCCTAATGGACGGGCACCATATTGTTTTGTCCGCTTTTTTTCAGAGTTATAAAGTATTACCGGTCGGAGCTCCTTTTAATTTGTCTGAGGGGGCATTGTATATAGTTAAGCAGGGTACATATTTGTTTTATTTAGCTGTGCAGCTTGCCAGCCCTATTTTATTAGTGGTGTTCTTGGTTGATTTTGGTTTTGGTATGCTTAACAAAGTTGCTCAACAGGTCAATGTTTTTCAATTGGGTTTCCAATTAAAGCCATCGGTAAGTTTGATCATCTTTTTTGCCATAATACCAGGCCTAAGCGACAATATATTAAGAATACTAAGACAGGTGACTGATATAATCATGAGGCTGTTATTTACTTTTCAAATAAACTATGGGTGAGGACTCCGGAGAAAAGACAGAAGAGCCTACGCCGCATAAATTAAGAGAAGCGCGTAAAAAAGGCCAAATAGCAAAGAGTAAAGACATAACTTCCGCACTTATGGTCTTTGTGGCCTTTTTTACTTTCAGTTTTTTAGCAAAATATATGTGGTTCAACCTTTTAAAGGTAGCTAAGCTTGCCTATGACCATATTCCCATGGAATTCAATGTTTCCATAGTAGGAAATTTGCTAGGAGAGGTTTTAAAAATATTCATATTAACTTTGCTCCCCTTGTTTGTTGTAAATTTTTTTGCTGCCATAATAATTGAAAATATGCAGACCGGATTTTTATTTGCTTTATCTGCAATTGAGCCAAAGCTAAATAAGTTGAATCCGATAGAAGGTGCAAAGAAATTTTTTTCATTAAAACAATGGGTAGAGCTGGCGAAATCTCTTATTAAAATGTCAGTTGTTGTATATTTGATATTCTCCGTGCTTAGAAATGAGTTTTTATTTGTTCTCTTAGCTCAACAGCTTACTTTGTGGCAAATAATGCAGTTTACCGCATCGCTAATTATGAAGATCATTATCCGGGTGGGTATTTTTTACGTCATTGTGGCCCTGTTTGATTATATTTATCAAAAATACGAATATATGAAGTCAATGAAAATGTCAAAAAAAGAAATAAAAGATGAATATAAAAGATTAGAAGGGGACCCAATGATAAAGCAACGCCAGAGGGAGGCTTCCCGACAATTGGCCCAAGGCCGACAAATGGGGGCTGTTCCAGGCGCTGAAGTAGTTGTCACCAATCCAATTCACCTTGCTATCGCTATAGCTTATAAACCGGAAAAAATGAATGCCCCTAAAGTAGTGGCTAAAGGTAGAAGGTTAATAGCAGAAGAGATCAAACGAATAGCAGAAGAATATCATGTGCCGATTATCGAGGATCCGCCTCTTGCGCAAAAGTTGTTTAAGGCATCTGAAGTGGATATGGAGGTCCCGCCGGAATTCTATAGAATTCTAGCGGAGATATTAGCCTTTGTATATAATTTAAGAAAAAAAAGAAAGAGTGTATAATATGATTCTAATAAATTATTTAGAAAGAAAAATATGAACTTTAGAGCCCAATTAAAAGAATTGTTTTCGCTGTCAGATATTTTGGTAGCGACTGTTTTAATTTTGATCATCGCCTTGATGATTATCCCCATTCCTACCAGTATGTTAGATTTATTAATGGTTCTGAATATTACTATTTCGGTTGCTGTTATGCTGGTGGCCATGTATCTTTCAGAACCCCTAGATTTTGGGGCATTTCCTTCAATATTGCTTGTTATTACCCTGTTCCGGCTGTCTATTAACATTGCTTCTACCAAATTGATCTTAAGTTTGGGAGCGGAGTTTGATGGAAGGGTAATTGAGGCATTTGCGGAGTATGTTACCAGAGGGAACTTTGTCGTTGGTATTGTGGCCTTTTGTATTATTACCTTAGTTCAATTTATTGTTATTGTTAAAGGTTCTGAGCGGGTGGCAGAGGTTGCCGCCAGATTTACATTAGATGCTATGCCTGGTAAGCAGATGAGTATTGACGCTGATTTGAATGCCGGATTAATCGATGCTGATGAAGCAAAGGACAGACGGAAAAAATTAAATAGAGAATCAACGTTTTTCGGTTCTATGGACGGTGCCAATAAGTTTGTAAAAGGTGACGCTATTGCCGGTATAGTAATAGTTATTGTTAATATTGTCGGAGGATTGATTATCGGCCGTTTTCAACAGGGAATGACAATTGGTGAAGCAGCTAATATTTTTACCAGATTAACTATCGGTGACGGCCTGGTTACTCAAGTGCCGGCTGTATTAGTAGCTATAGCAACTGGTTTGGTTGTTACAAAATCCGCATCTGAAGAAAGTCTTGGTGCTGATGTGGCTGCCCAAATATTCGGACAGCCCAAAGCTTTTGCGGCAACCTCGTTATTACTAATCTTAATCGGTATTGTTCCGGCTATGCCCACTGTCCCGTTTTTCATAATGGCAGGAGTTACCGGATCTTTGTCTTTTGGTATTTTGCAGGCACGCAAGAAAAAAGAGGAAATGGTTGCTGAGACCGGACAGGAAAGCGCTAAAGATGCCCTGAAAAAGCCGGAGAATTTATTAGGTACTTTAAGCTTGGATCCTATTACTTTAAAAACCGGCAGGAATTTGGTTCCTTTAATTGATCCCAATCAAAACGGGCCTCTTTTAGAGAGAATAACATTAGTCAGATATCATATCGGCCAAGAGTTGGGTTTTGTAATTCCGGGCGTGCGGGTTATGGATGACCTTAGTTTGCCTCCAAATCAATACGAAATAGATATCAGAGGCACTAGAATCGCAATTGGCGAAGCATTGCCAGGCCATTTTTATGTTGAACGATCAGTATCTGAACTTAAGAGAAAAGGTATTATTGGTGTGGAAGCTGTTGATCCGGTTACAAGATTACAGGGGGCCTGGGTGCCTGAAGATCAGGTGGATGCCTTGCAGGAAAACGTAATACCCATTCAGAATATTACTGATTTTATTGCTAACCATTTTTCTGAAACAATAAAGAAACATTCTGACGAAATCATCACCAGACAGAATGTCCAGTCCCTAATGGAACTGGTAAAAAATACTAATGCAGCTATAGTTCGTGAATTAGTTCCTGACATGCTTTCTTTAGGCCAGGTACATAAAGTATTGCAGGCTTTAGTTAGAGAGAGAGTCTCTATAAGAGACCTTTCTACTATATTGGAAAAATTAGCTGATTATGCCCATGTTTCCCGGGATACAAACCTCCTGGCAGAATATGTGAGGCAGTCTTTAGCGCGCCAGATATGCAGCTATTATGCTGATAAAGATGATGTGATTACAGTATTTACAATAGATCCTCGTTTAGAAGAAACAATGATCAATTCCATACATCAGTCTGAATACGGTTCATTTTTAGCGCTTGATCCCCAATTAGGCGAAAAAATACTAAACCAGGTAAGTGAACATATTGCCAACTTCCGCAAAATGGAAAAATCAGCTGTAGCTTTATGTTCTCCCAGGCTAAGAATCCATTTTAAAAAGTTTACGGAAAGAAATTATCCATCACTGGCGGTACTCTCCTACAATGAAATAATCCCCCAAGTTAAAGTTCAGTCTATTGGCATTATTGCATCAGAAGAGGCTTAATTTTGACTGAAACGTATTACTTAAGACATGTCCCCCAAAGTGAATATAGACGCCTTCAGGAAAGGAAAGAAGAAAAAGAAAAGTCCTACTTACTTGATTTGGATTTAAAAAACCTAGGGCTTAAAGACAAGGAAGTAATGGCCCATTTAACTGAGATCATATTCAATGAAGGAAAAAAAATAGTAGAAAGCAGCCTGCCCGAAGAGATGTGGGAGGAAGTGATCAAAGGGCCGTGCTTTAAGAAGATTTGTAAAAAATTAGGATTAAAATGAGTAAAACCAAAGTCAAAGAAGCAGAAAAAATCTGGAGTCAAATTAAGACAAAAGTTTTAAATAACGTAAAAGTTTATTTAATGCAGACTAAAACGAATGAAATACTTAATTATTATTCTCCGAAGCTCAACCAGCTAATACGAAGTTACGTAAGAAGATTACCTTATTATGTGGCGGAAGGTGAAAAGGATGATCTTACTACAATTGCAAACCTTGAATTATTAGAGACCTTAAAAACCTGGGTTCCTGACAAATGCGCAGATATATGGCCCCTGGCTAGAGTAAGAGTAATGGGTGCTATGAGGGACCATATCAGGCATGTAACCAGGTCAGATCCTTCGAGATTTTATGAATGGGTTACTGATGCCGCCTATTTATTTAAAGCAATTAATGACCGGGCTGACTTTGAATATAATATAGAGACTGGTGTGCAGCTAAATCAAGCAATGAAAGTATTAACAAGAAGGGAAAGAAAGATCGTGATCCATCATACCAAGGATGACTTAACTTTTAAAAGCATAGGAGAAAAAATAGGCATCTCTGAGTCACAAGTATCCCGCATATATAAAGCATCCCTTGGTAAAATCCGTGAGGAACTGGAACGAGATTCAAAAGAATAAAAGGAAACTATATTATATATTCTCCAGAACTAAGATTTCGTTTTCATTCCCCAGGCCGTATACCCGGAAAATATAACTGTCAGTACCAGAGTTATAGCTGTAAAGGATTTTTCCCGAAGGATCTGTAGCAGTATATGCTTGGCCGGTAAATGGATTTTTAGGCATTTTGGTAAGTTCTCCGCTATCCTGTAGTTTTGTTATCAGTTCGGTTATAGCAAGGTCAGTCCCATCCGGGTAGCTGCTGTTATTAAGATAATATGATTCCACTGCCATCTGTAAAGAGTGGGCGACAGAGGATACAGATGATTCTTTGGCCTTCTGCTGGATGCGCGAGAAATTTGGAAGAAAAATACTGCTGATAATACCTATTATGGCGATAACGATTATTAATTCTATTAAAGTAAAGCCGTTTTTGTTTTTTGTAAAAATCACTTGCATCATCTCCTTTTGTGGGGAGTTTAGCATTAATGGATAGCAACGTCAACAAATAAAATAAAACACAATAACATTACGAAGCAAAATAAAAATAATTCATTTCAATCAATTATTTTTATCTTTATCTCTCACAAATCCAATCTTCTTTGGTTGTTCTGGATTTACTAAAAGCTCTCTTATTGCTTCGAATACAATTCTAAACTGCTGGTCATATTTTTGTTCCATTTCCTCTATCTTTTGTCTTAATTCTTTATGGCCTGTTAATAGTTCCCTAAGTTTTACAAAGGTTCTCATAATCTGAATATTCACTTTTATTGCTCTTTCACTATTAAGTACACTTGACAACATAGCTATGCCTTGCTCAGTAAAAACTAATGGCAAATACCTACGGCCACCCTTTCCGGTTTTTGAGATTCCAATTTGGAATCTCAAAACTTCATATTCCTCTTTATTTAATTGGAAGCAAAAATCCTGAGGAAACCTACTTTTATTTCTTCTTACTGCTTTATTAAGATTACCAGTGGCAACATCATACAATAATGCTAAATCTTCATCTAGCATAACCTTTTTGCCGCGTAGGTAATATATTTTAGTTTGAATTATTTCTGGCTCAATTAGATAATTTTTATCCATACTTTTGGTCTCCTTTATAATATTAATCAATATTTTTGGAAATTTCTCAAAAGTAACAGAAGTATCAGGATAATAGTTGATTTTTAATACCCTTTTGAGCGCAAGATCGTTATGACATAATCAGAAAATTAATTCAAAAAGCTAGAATTTTTAAAGGCTAGGTACTAGTTAATAAGCGACGAGTTAGTCTAAGGCCAGAAATCGTATTTTACTGGATGAAAAAAGCATTTCAATATACTCTAATTACAGTGAATGCCGTAGGAATTGTTTTTTCTTCTATAAATATAGCAAATGCCATTTTAGCTGGGATACTGGCACTTTATGGCATCTCTGCCATTTTTAGTCATTGGCCGCAATTAAAATATCGTAATATTAATAGAATTAAGGATAAAGAGGATAGAGATATATCTATAAAAATCATTCTATGGAATGAACGCAAAACTCCAATAACTATTTATGACCATGAGCTAGTCTATTATGATGACATTGTACCTAATGATATTAAAACTATTATTGCAAAAGTCACTCCTACTACATATTCTGATACAGAATTAAAAGTTACTGCGGATATTCCAGTACATATTCCCTTTACCATTGAACCGTCTGAAGGAATTGGGCTATATCTCGAGCCTTGGGGAGCACGTTATCTGGATAATGGGAAACTTAGCATTTTAGGACAACATATAAATGCAACTAGCAGCACTAAAAATACTAGTACAAAAGAAGAAATTACCAGAAACGTTATTTTCAGAGTGTTTGCTAGTCACAAGAAACGACCTTTTGATATTAAACTGGATAATGATAAAATTCATAATGTAGCAAAAAATATTTCAGATTTTATCTAATCCTATAATATCTTCAACTGTATAAATTTTATTTTTAGAGAAAATTATTTTAGAGCAATGGCATGATAAATCCTGCCAGTAATACCATTTTCTTTCCTATAAGAAAAAAACAAATCATTATCACACGAAGTACAATATGAAGAATAATTAATTTTAAAACCATCAGGTTTAAGTTCACTCAAAATCTGATTCAAGTTTTCAGCTTTTAAATCATAATAAAGATCTTTCGCCTCATCTATCTGATAGCAACCAGAACATATTGCCGGCCCAAACCAGAAAACAAAATCCTTATCTATGGCAAATTTGCTCTTTATCAAAGATAAAGCTTTTTGAGTAATCTTTTTCTCTGTGCCTTTTCTACCGGCATGGATCGCCCCAATAAGCCCTGAAGGATGATAGACTAAAATAGGGAGGCAATCAGCACTTTTTATCGTTAAAACTGTATTTTTCTTCATAGTAAAAACAGCGTCAGTATTTTGAAGCACTATTTTAGTATTATTCTCAATATCTCCGTCAAGAATAATGATATTGGCAGAGTGAGTTTGTTTCATTTGGACTAGAGTAAAACAATCGGTTTCACTTTTAATCTGCTTTAATAATTTGTCCAGGTCTGAAAATTTTGTGGAATGTAAAGATATTAAATTATCCTCGGGAATGAGATTAGTGTGGAAAAGTTTGTTATTGTTGTTCATTTATGTAAATACGTGTTTTTTAATTGAAAAAACTTTCCTGGTAATTGTTCAACAATTTCATTAATTTCAAAAAAGCTAAGATATTGCAGCACTTGATGAATAGATAAATTTGTATTTGAGACAATGTCGTCAATGTTCTGAGGATTTTGGGACAGTGCATCCAATACTTTTTTTTCATCTTCCGAAAGCGAAAAAGACTGGATATTTTGTGCGGCGGAAGAAAAATTTAATTGGGGAACTTCAATGCTTTTAAGCTGTTGAACACCTTTCCGAGGTTTTATTAAATAATTAAACTCAGAAAGTATATCTTCAATATTGTGAACAAGCTTAGCGCCTTCCTGGATTATTTTATGAACACCACAGGAGTTTTTCGAAAAAATCGGCCCCGGAACAGCAAAAACCTCTCTATTTTGATCAGCGGCTAACCTGGCTGTAATTAGAGCCCCGCTATTAAGATTGCCTTCAGTTACTAGCACTCCTTTGGAAATACCGCTGATAATCCGATTTCTCTGAGGGAAATTATATGCCAAAGGCTCTACACAAGGGGGGTATTCCGATAAGACCAGCCCATTGGCAATAATGTTTTTATGCAAATTCTTATTACTGGAAGGATAGACCATGTCCAATCCCGTACCCACCACCGCAATTGTCGGTTTGTTGTAATAAAGAGCTGTTGAATGGGCAATTGTATCTACGCCACCGGCCATGCCGGAAACAATTGTAAAATAACCCAAAAGTTCTTTGGTCAGCTCCGAAGTAACGGCTTCTCCATATTCAGAAACTGCTCTGGGGCCTACTACTGCAAATAACTCCCCGGAAAGATGCTGGAGTTGACCTTGAAAATACAGCACCGGAGGAGGAGCTGGTATTTGTTTTAAAAGGCTAGGGTATTCATTGGAATGAAAAAATAATGTGCTAATACAATTTTTATTTAATGAATTATTAAAAGCGGTGAAGTCAAATTCTGTTAATTTTTGCCTTGTTTTTTCTATGTTCTTTGCTTTTTTTAAAACAAGATAATCTAAAAGGCCTTTTTTGAAATCCTCTAGTGAGCTAAACCTATTTATCAAATCCCATATTCTCCGGGGATTATCATGAAATAAATAATTAACTAGAATAATCAGTTCTTCATTTGTAGTCATTGTAGATCTTTTCTTTTATATTTGAATCAATAGCTATTATTTCATCAATAGTAGGATCGGCAAAGTGTGAAAAGCTAGCTATATATTTTTCTACTAGATCCGGAATTTCGGTAAAAGATATTTTTTCGTTAAGAAATAGGTTCACAATAGCTTCATTTGAGGCATTCATTACGACAGGATAAGTGCCGCCTTTTTTACCTATGTCATAGGCTAAGTCTAATAAAGGAAACCGCTTTGGATCAGGATTGAAGAACTGTAGTTCTTTTAAGTTAGATAAATCAAGCTTTGGCCAAGGATTATCTACTTTATCCGGGTAAGTTAAAGCGTATTGGATCGGAAAGCGCATATCAGGAGCGCTCAATTGAGCCAGCTGAGTACCGTCTTTAAACTCAACAATACTATGAACAATACTCTGAGGGTGCACAATAACTTTTATCCGGTCAAAATCAATGTTAAACAAATGGTGGGCTTCAATGACTTCAAGCCCCTTATTCATAAAAGTAGCAGAATCAATAGATATTTTCGGGCCCATGTTCCATTTGGGATGAGCCAGGGCTTTCCGAACTGTAATTTTTGAGAAATCTTCTTTTCCGGTGGTCCAGAAAGGGCCTCCTGATGCAGTTAGAATAATAGAATTTACTAGTTTAGTATTTTCGCCTATGCCAGATAGGCATTGTTTAATAGCCGCATGCTCCGAATCAACAGGAAGAATCTTTGCTCCATATTTTTGGGCAGATTCCATGATTGTTTTTCCGGCAGAGACCAGCACTTCTTTACAAGCCAGCGCTATGGTGGTTCCATTTTTAATGGCCTGAAATGTCGGCAATATAGAAACAGTTCCTTCAGTAGCAACTACCAATATATCATTGTCAGGCAAAGACGCTATAATTTTTAATCCTTCATTACTACAAACCACTTCTGCTTTCTGATTATTGGATTTAAGAAAAGACTCAATTTCCTTTTTGGCATTTGGATTATTAATAGAAACGGCTTGGGGCTTAAACTTAATTATCTGGTCTTTTAATAACCGGACATTGTTACCCGCAGCAAGCCCGATGATTTGGAAATCTTGAGGAAAATTATCAATAATTTCCAGTGTTTGCCTGCCAACTGAACCAGTAGAACCTAAAATAGATACTTTTTTCATAAAAATTAGTTGAAAATATAAAACATCAGGGGCATTACAAAAATTGTACTGTCAGCTCTATCATAAATACCGCCATGCCCTGGTAAAATCTTAGAAGAATCTTTTATTTTAAAATATCTTTTGGTCAATGATTCATGCAGATCCCCTATTTGGGCTACTATATTAATAATTATTGCTGCAATAAAATAAAAGACAATATTTAAATCAAAATAAAGTATGAAAATGAATGCATACGCTGTACTCACAAGGAAGCTAATAATAGAGCCTTCGATTGTTTTTTTTGGGCTAAGATTGGTCAGCTTATTCTTTCCGAAGAATTTCCCTGCAATATAAGCTGTAATGTCGCTGAGCCAAATAATTGAACAGCAAAAGAACATATTAATAAGGCCATTGCTGTCGGCCCGAAGAAGATAAATGAATGGGAAAGTGCTGGTAATAAAAACAATAACTCTAATATTGGCTAAGAAATAGTTTTTTGGAAAAAACAGTTTTTTTAAGAAAACTTCTATTATATAAAACATAACCAAACCAATAACTAATATTTTTACCAAGGGATATTTGCAAAAAGCGAGCACGTTTTTAGTTATTTCATTAGAAAACGGCGCTAACCGTAATAATATAAGAGCAACAATGATTAAAACCAAAAAAGCAAGAAATTTGTTTTTATTTTTTCCAGACATAATAAGCAGTTCATAGGTACATACAAGACTAACGAATAAAACCCAAAGAAAAAATGGCAGATCGCCAAGATAGATTACTACTAATCCTAATAATAATAGAAGCCCACCTGTTAAAAAACGAGTAATCATTATGATTGTAATCCTCCAAAACGGCGTTCTCTTTTCTGGAAAGAGGTTAAAATTCCCAGCAAAACTTCCCGATTAAAGTCCGGCCATAGGATATCTGGGAAGAACAGTTCGGCATAAGCTGTCTGCCAGAGCAAAAAATTACTAAGCCTAAAATCTCCGCCTGTACGTATTAAAATATCCGGATCAGTAATATCAGCTGTGAACAAATATTTAGAAAACAGTTCAGGATCTAATGAATCTGGGTTTACACTACCTTCAAGCAGTATTTTTCGGCAAGCTTGAACAATTTCATCTTGAGAACCGTAATTAATCATCAAATTGAGCTGTAGAGTTTTATTTTTTCTGGTTTTTTCCTCGGTTTGTTCAATCAATTTCAGTATTTCCGGGTGTAATTTGTTTATGTCGCCAAGACACTTAATATATACACCTTCTCTATCTAATTCATCAAACTCCTGAACGATAAGTTTTTTAAATAGGCCCATAAGGAAATTTACTTCTGTTTTCGGCCTCTTCCAGTTTTCAGTAGAGAATACATAGACAGTCAAATACCGAATCCCAAACTCCACACAAGCTTTAATAGTGCGGCGCAGGGCTTCAGCCCCTTCCCTATGCCCGGCCTGTCTAGGTAAAAAGCGGCCCTTTGCCCACCGTCCGTTACCGTCCATTATGATGGCGATATGCTGAGGTATATTTTTCGGATTTAATCCTAATTCTTTAAGATTTGAAGTAGATTTATCGTTTGGAGCAGACATTATATGGTCATGATTTCACTTTCTTTAGCTTTTTCCATTTCTTCTAAAATATGAATATTTTTATCTGTCATTTTTTGAATATCGTTTTGAATTGTTTTGAATTCATCTTCAGATATCTCTTTGTTTTTTTCTTTTGTTTTCTCTTTATCTAAATGGTCTCTGCGGATATTGCGGATAGCGATCTTGCCCTCTTCTGTCTGTTTTTTTACTAGTTTGACGAGTTCTTTTCTGCGGTCTTCGGTTAGATCAGGAAATCGCAAGCGGATAATTGATCCGTCTACTTGTGGATTAATGTTTAGATCTGAAGTTAAAATTGCTTTTTCAACATTTTTTACAGACGATTTGTCATATACATTAATTACAAGGAGCATATTTTCAGGAACGGAGATAGAAGCTAATTGTTTAATAGGGACTTGTGAACCATAATATTCGACCTGGATCTTGGATAAGATGTCAGGATTTGCCCTGCTCGTCCTTATCGTGGACAAATAATTCTTTGTAGCTGAAATAGTCTTTTCCATATGTTCGCTAAGTTCCATCATTTTTTAGTGCCTCCTATAATTGTTCCGATTTTTTCGCCAGAAAGGATTTTTTTGATATTTCCTTTTACGGTTAAATTAAACACAACAATAGGGATTGAATTATCCATGCTTAAAGATAAAGCAGTGCTGTCAATTACTTTAAGTTTGTCTTTTAATACGTCCATATAGGACATGCTTTCATATTTAACCGCATTAGGATTAGTAACCGGATCAGAATCATAGACCCCGTCCACTTTGGTTGCTTTGAAAATGGCTTCTGCCCTGATTTCAGCAGCTCTTAAGGCAGCAGTGGTGTCAGTGGTAAAGAAAGGATTGCCAGTGCCGCCGGCAAAGATCACAACCCGGCCTTTTTCAAAATGACGTAAAGCTTTTCTAAGGATAAACGGTTCTGCAACTGCCCTCATAGAGATAGATGTTTGCACCCTTGTTGGCACACCTACTTTATCCATGGCATCCTGAAGCGCGAGGGCATTCATAATGGTAGCTAACATCCCCGTATGGTCGGCAGCTACTCTATCCATTCCGTTGGCTGCCGCAGCATCGCCTCTGAATATATTACCTCCGCCTATTACGATGCCTATTTCTATCCCCAGGCCATGGGCTTGTTTAATTTCGTCTGCAACATTTACCAGAAATTTGGGATCAATACCGTATGGACGTTCCCCTTTAAAGGCTTCGCCGCTTAGTTTTAATAGGATTCTTTTATATTTTTTTGTAGGCATTTTATTTATGGTATTTTATCAATGGAACAATTTATTTTAAAGTGTTTAGACCGATTTGCTGATTAAACTCCCTGTCCAGCCAAAAACTCAGTTTTTGGGTCCCTAATAGCTGGTGAAACCAGCGATCTAAT
>JBHPDY010000027.1:0-16323 GCA_042577605.1 Candidatus Margulisiibacteriota bacterium | reverse complement strand
ATACCTGAGTCTACCTTTTCTGTTATCTTGAAGCTATGCCTTAATCATATAAGGGGCGGAGCCATTGATTACACTAGATGAATTGGAAAGAAAACCAAAGCTAAAATATCCCAAAGTAATAATCAAAAAGCTACAAAGATTATAAATCGCTGCATCAAAGATCCTCACGACCCATCAAAGATAGGGAAAAAAACAAAAAAAGAACAACTCAAAACCTTGTTTACTCACAATGATCAACTCCTTTTTTAAAGTTGATTCATTTTATACGCTATCTGCTTTGTTGTTATATTTTCAGAGATATTTGTTCTATACTGCCGCGTTAGCGGTTTCGTTCAAAGGACATTATGTAAACCATATATAGTAGAACCTAGTTGATTTTATCCATAACATTTGTTGGGTATGAATTATGTTAAGAGTGATAAAAAGAAATATGGGGAAAATGCACTAAATATTATTTATTTTGGATAAAATATATTTAGTGCATTGTAATAGATGTTAACTAGGAAGGTGTTTTCGAGAAAACGTCTAATTAACGTCCTTTTTCATTTCTTGAAACTGCTCTTTAGTGATTTCTCCCCGAGCAAATCTTTCTTTTAAGAGGGTAAAAGCTGATTTTTCGTTATTTGAACAACAAAAACTCTTTTTTGAAAAAAAAGAATAGATCAATAAACCAATAACAAAAAATACTAATATATGCATAATAATAAAACCTCCATTCCCTAAAATGCCTGATCCCCATCCCCAACAACTCCAGTTATTAAATCCCATAATGCGCAACCTCCTTTATTTGATTTTAAATATCCTTCAGCTTTAATGACGTTTTAGACAATAAAAAGTTACTGTTTTAAGGCACATTAATTTTTTTGGTTATCTAAGAAAACAAAAAAATACAGCAATATCCAAAACTCAATAGTAAATAGTTTCGTAACTTTTTAATGATATAAACGTCATGCTCTTTGTGAATAATTTCAAGGAGGCCCAAAGATGAGTAAATGGTTCAAGAAAAAATTAGAGAAGTTGAATGTTTTTCTGGAAAAACTAGGCGAAGAAAACAAGAAGGATTTTGGATCTGGTCGCTTGAGTTGCTGTGGATTGAATAGTAATAATACAAAAAATCGGGAATTAAGAAGTAAAGTATCAAATGAGAATTATTATAAAAGCCAACGGCACTACTTAAAAAATCCAGTTAATCCACATAACTAATTATTGTTTGTATTGTTTATATTTTTTTAGTAATGTTTTATTCAATATGAAAAATAAAATTGTCACTATTTTGCGTTATCAATATAAGATCTTTAACCAGTATTGTATAAAATAGTAAAAGAGATAATCATTGAATATATTTTCTAGCACTATTAATTTAGCCATAATACTTAGTATTGGGATAATGAGCAGAAAGCTTAATGTTCTACAAAAAAATGATGCAAAAGTTCTTTCGTCATACGTCTACTATTTTAGTCTTCCCGCACTGTTTATTACAAAAATTTCAGGATTATCAATTACCAAGGGGAGTTCAGGTCTAATTATTGGTTCTTATTTTCCTATTTTTATAGGTTTAATTTTACTTCTACTGCTTTTAGCTATAAAAGCCATAAACAAGACCAAGTTTATTCTGTTTTCTCTTTCAATTGCCATGGGTAGTAATGCTTTTTTTGGTTTGGCTTTTTTTAGATTTTTCCAAGATGGAATACATTATGAAAAAGCTATTCTTACTGCATCTTCCTTAGGTATGCTTGGAATAATTTTAAGTATTGCTTTGTTTGAATTTTCCAGAGATAATTCGAATCTATTAACAGCCTTAAAGAAACTAATTAAAAATCCTCTAATTATCTCTATTTTTATAGGATTGCTGTTATTTTACTTGGGGATTAGAGGAAGTCTTATTCATAATGCTTTATTAATTTTGGGAAATACATCTGGGCCCATTGCCATTTTTACCTTAGGTTTGTTTATAAATGATAATTTTTCTTTAGACCTTTTTAAACGATCCCTTCCTTATGTATTATTTAGACTTATTTGTTTGCCATTATTTTTAATAATTACAGTGCTTATATTTGAGAATATTCTGCAAATTAATAGTGCTAACCAACAGTTTCTGCTATTACAAACTGGAATTCCTTCTGCTGTATCTTTGGCAATTTTTGCACAAAGATATCAATACAGGGTAAAAGAGATTACTGGTATCGTAGTTTTAACTTCATTATTTAGTTTTGTTAGTTTGAGTTTTTTATATTTATTAAATATGCTTATTAATTAATTATTATGGTAATGATAGACTTTTAATTTGCATATAGCAGAACTCTACCACCAAGATTACTTAAAGAAAAATCCTGACGGTTATTGCCATATCAACCTAGAGCTTTTAAATGAACCATTAGATTAATTAGTTTCTGATTATTTCTTAATTCTAAACTATAAAAAGAATAATAGGCTTAAAGCCATAACACCCATACCAACAATTACTCCGCCAATAGTTAAATGATGGTATCCATATTTCTCGGAAGAAGGAAGAAGCTCATCTAAAGAAATATAAACCATTATTCCTGCCACCAAAGCAAATAAAATACCAAAGATCAGATCATTCATAAATGGCAATAAAATCAAGATGCCTATTAATGCACCCAGAGGTTCGGCTAATCCTGAGAAAAATGAATACCAAAAAGCTTTTAGTTTATTTCCCGTTGCATAATATATTGGAATAGAAACAGCAATGCCCTCTGGAATATTATGTATTGCAATGGCAGTAGCTATAGCAATACCAAGCTTTGGGTCTTTTAATGCTGCTACAAAAGTAGCTAAGCCCTCAGGAAAATTGTGGATAATAATAGCTATTGCTGTAAATAATCCTACGCGGTGAAGTTTTTTAAAATCTTTGGCAGCATTGCTATTGTTCATGTCTTCTATAGATTTCATTTCATGCATATTTTCATATTCAGGAATAAGATAATCTATAAGCCCTATTAACCCAATCCCACCAAAAAAAGCTAAAACAGTGATCCAGGTTCCTGTTTCTTCGCCTAATACAAAAATTAAAGATTCTTTAGCTTTGGAAAAGATTTCAAACATTGAAACATAAAGCATTACACCGGCAGAAAAACCCAAAGAAATGACTAGTGCTTTTACATTAGTTCTTTTAGTAAAAAAAGTAAGAGCGCTACCAATACCTGTTCCAAGGCCCGCGAATAAAGTTAAAGAAAAAGCGAAAAATATGTTGTCCAAAAAGAATATTCTCCTTTTTTAAATTAGTTGTGATCTTTGCAAAAGCACCTCCTATTATTTTATCTTGTTTCAGCTTAAGGGTAAGATACAGCCTATGGGGGAAGGGGGCAAGTCTTGGTTATTTCTTAGTGAAATTAGTTGATAAATCTTTTATTAATACGTAACTTATTTTACTTTCATACGTCTATATTAATTTAGAAGAACGAGTATCTTTGGTAAGAATATATAACTTATGCTTAAATTAGGACAGCTATTTCGATAGGGATTAAATGTGATAGATACAGGTGTAATAGAAAAAGCAAAAACCTACGATAAGGCTGCCCTAGCAGCTTTAACAGAGTATTATTATCCAAAGATAAATAAGTATTTGTTTTATAAGGTAAGCGATAATGAAGACGCAAAAGATTTGACGCATGAGGTTTTTATTAAGATGGTGAAAAATATCGGCTCTCTTAACGGCCCTTTTGAGAATTGGCTTTTTACTATTGCCAGGAATATGTTAACGGATTTCTACAGAAAAAAAGGCACCAAAGCAGACACATTTATAAAGGCAACAGAAGAGTTTAAAATCGATGCCCAAGTTCAAAACAAGGAAACTGAATATACTGCTGAAGAAATAAAAGAAAAACTATCTGAACTGCCGGAAGAACAAAAAGATGTAGTAATAAAGAAATTCTTTTTAGGTATGAGCAACAAAGAAATAGCTGGCATTTTGAATAGAACAGAGGGTGCCGTGAAGCAGTTACAATTTAGAGCCATTAGCAAACTTAAAAAACTGTTTAGTAACGAGGAATAAAATGAAACCAGATTATGAAATATTTGACGAATTATTAAATGATCCGAAGGCTGTATCAGATCCAGATAAAAAACAGTTTAAGGATTTTTTAACCGTATCGAAAAAACTTAAAAATAATCAGGAGCCAGAAATAGATAAGGTTGCAATGGCTCAGACAATTTTAGATGTTGAAAAAACAGCTCAAAGGAAGCGTATTATCAATGATCTGATACAGATATTAAACCTGAGAAATATTACTACCGGATTTTCCAAATTAATTAGAGATATATCTTCGTTTAATCCAATGCCCAGGTTAGCTTATAGAGCTATTGCTATTTTATTGATAGTTATTTTGAGCATTTCAACAGTAAGTATGTCCATTTACGCTAATCCCGGAGATTTCTTTTACCCCATAAAACTAATAACAGAAAAAATCAGCTATCTTCTGCATTTTAATAAAGAAGGCAAACTGGAGTTAAATATAACCTTTTCTGAAGCCAGAATGAAAGAATTGCTAGCAAATTTCAAAGAATCCGGGAAAATTGATAGAGAAATACTAAATATTGCCATTAAAGAAGCACAAAGAGCTCTATCAAAAATTGATGATCTTGAAGAAGATAAGAAAAATATATTTAAAGAAAAAATTGTTGCATTAAATAAAACCCAGTATGAGATTCTTACTAATCTGGATAAAAAAGTAGGTGCAGAAGATAAGGCCGCTATTACTAACGCAATAGATCAGTGCTCCAGAATGATGAGCGGACAGCATAGAAGAAATATGATGCATCAACGGAATATGTATAGATAGACCATAGGGAGGAATAAAATATGTATGGATATAAAAGACAATTAGCTATTAGTTTTGAACAAGCAGAGAAAAAAGCTCGTGAAGAATTAGCAAAGGAAGGCTTTGGCGTATTAACAGAGATAAATGTAGCTGAAACGCTCAAAAAGAAACTAGGTGTTGATTTTGATAAATATTTAATTCTTGGAGCTTGTAATCCACCTTTTGCCTATAAGGCTTTGCTAGCAGAACAGGACATAGGTTTATTATTGCCATGTAATGTGATCATTTATGAACAAGACAAGAAAGTGTATGCTAGTGCAATCAAACCAACAGTTGCTATGAATAGTATTGAAAATGCTGAGTTGGAAACTATTGCAAAAGAAATTGAACAAAAGCTAATTAAAGTAATAGACAATATTTAATTAAGTATAAAAATGATGAAAATGAATAGCAAAGATAGATATATTGATCCTATTTGCGGAATGGATGGTAAAAATAGCGGAATTACCATTTCTTGGAATGGTAATACCTATTATTTTTGTTCTAATCACTGCAAAGAAAAATTTGTTAAGGACAATAAGATTCAAATTGAACAAGATTATTGCCATACGAAAAGCAATAAAAAATCTTTTTATAAAAACAAATTGTTTTATATCCTTGCGGTTTATTTTCTAGTATTTATATCTGGGAAATATATAGAATTTGTCTTGCCGCTTAGCAAATCATTATTAATGTATATGAGAACGATTGCCGCACCTATTCTTATAGGGCTGTCATTGGGCGGTGTAATAGATTGGTTAGTACCTAGAGAATATATATCAAAAATTCTTGCCCAAAAGAAAAAAAGAACAATTTTATATGCAGTAATAACAGGTTTTTTCATGTCTGCATGCAGCCATGGGATTTTAGCTTTAGCTATCCAGCTATATAAAAAAGGAGCTTCTCCTCCTGCTGTAGTAGCTTTTCTTTTAGCCAGCCCTTGGGCTAATCTGCCACTCACAATATTAATGTTTGGCTTTTTCGGGTTCAAGGCTTTATTAATAGTGCTTTCAGCTATTGTTATAGCTATTATTTCAGGTTTGATTTTCAATTTATTAGAGCAAAAAGATTTGATTGAGCATAATCCCTATACTGTTTCTGTAGATAAAGAGTTTTCAGTAATAACAGATATTAGAATTAGATTAAAAAAAGCAAAACTATCCATCAGTAATGTACTTAAAGGGATAAAAGCAATAATATCCGGAGCAATCTCACTCGGAAATATGGTTTTGTGGTGGATATTATTAGGTATGTTGTTAGCTAGTATTGCCGCTGCTTATATCCCACCAAATTTTATGCATCAATATATGGGGGCTAGTATCATTGGATTATTGGTGACATTATTTGTCGCAACTATAATGGAAATATGCTCAGAAGGTACCGCTCCTCTGGCATTTGAGATTTACCGACAAACCGGAGCATTTGGAAACAGTTTTGTTTTTCTTATGGCTGGGGTTGTTACAGACTACACTGAAATAGGTCTTTTATGGTCTAATATTGGCAAAAGAACCGCTGTTTTATTGCCTATTATTACAGTACCTCAAGTTATTTTCCTTGGCTATTTGTTTAATATTTTATTTTAGTAATTCTTTCTTTATATTTTATTTTCCAAACTTGATATATTAAAAGTGCTTTCACACAAAAAATAATCGCGTAACTTTTATTCATTAGAACCGTCTATATCATTAAACACTAAGGGAAGGAGGTTTTCTAATAATCATTTTCTATTTAGAGAAATCTTGTTTTAAGAGGATAAACATGAAAAAAATCACATTAGTTGCTTTATTAGTTTTGGGGATTATTGGATTTGTTTCATTGGCTGTATATGCCTACAACGGCCATTTTAGTTACGGTATGTACCATAATAATGGTTGGGTAAATCATCATATGATAGAGATGTCTGATTATTATAATTACCATACAAATATGATGAATTTTAGTGGTTTTAGTGAACATGCAATGAATTATCGCAGATAAATATATTTTGATTTTAAAGGAGAAAATTTATAATGAAAAAAGTAACAGTTATTACACTATTAGCTATTTTGTTAGTCGGAATAACAGCCTATTCAATTTATGCTGCGCCCAGATACGGTAGTGGTCGTTGGTTTAATCACCCAATGAGAGCTGGGTATGGGCCTGAATACTGCCCTGGACCTGCTTATCTCTCAGGAAGAAATACAGGTTTTAGTGCAAGGAATACTACCGCCGAGAAACCTATCTCAAAAAGTCAGGCGTTAAGTAATGCGCAGGAGTTGATCAGCTGGCGTTATGGAGCTGATACAAAAATAGGAAAAGTCAAGGAGCTCGAATCTGTTTTCGAAATCGAAATAAAGAATAAGACCGATAATAAAATAGACCATATTATTGTAGATAAATATTCTGGCCGTATTAGATAATATTCTATTTAGATTTATGATGGTTATGCAAAAATCTCTGTTTTCCAGGGATTTTTGTGTTTTTCACCTCGCTATTTGGCATAGTAAGTAAACTCAATATAAATAAACATAAAGGACGTTATGTTGAGTGGTTCCACCAAATAAATCAGAAAAACAAGAAATCCAAACTGATCCATAGTAATAATCAAAAAGCTACAAAGATTATAACACTCATAAGTGATTGGAAATGGGAAATGGGAAATGGGGGCGGAGGGAAGAAAAGGACAAAACCAGACAGAGAATGCAAAAAAAACGAAAAAAACCGGATTGTAGCACCACCAGATCTGGTGGCTCCTGTTCGACCGATGAAATGGAAAAAAGAAGAAATCCAAACTGACACAAAGTGATCCTTGAATAAGCTGCGAAGTAGTAAAAGACACAGTATCGAAGATCCTCACGACCCATCAAAGATAGGGAAGGAAGCAAATAAACACCAGCACAACAACCCCGCTTCCCACAGATTTTAGGAGGGTCTCAGGATGACAATAGGGGTGGCAGTAGGAATACAATCTTAGCAAAAAAATAATCATCCCAATGTAACAAACCAGGAATCCAACAATAACACGCATAATCCACCACAAATCTCAGGAAGGTTCACACTTCCGTCTTCTTCCCAAAGAAATCCTATAGCCATCCGCCTTTTAGCAAAACAAATGAACTACCTGTAAACATCAAACAAATCAGAGCTTCCTGTTTGAGCGAAGGAGATGTAGAGCGAGTGGAAGGATTTTGCGCCGGGATTAGATAACACGAGCTTCTAACACACGACAACACGGTGCGAAGGCTACCGGGTGGCGCGCAAAGCAAAATCCTTTCGCGACACTCTACAGGTCCGAGCGAGTTGAAGCTCCAGCTTAAGGAGATGGGAGTACTAGGGGGAAGAACCTTAAGCGCAGCGTTTGGTTCTTCCCCCTAGATTAGCTATGTAAAGCTTATACAAATGAAAAAAAGAATTTTCAACGAACCAAAAGATTTTAAAAAAAATTGAAATTAAAAAATTAGCCGCTGGTTTCACCAACTAGTAAAGAAAAACCAAGTAAAACGCAGTTTTAAGAAAATTATATTTTAATGTATCATATAAAATATGAAAGTCGTTATACTTGCCGGCGGCTACGGCACCCGCCTCAGCGAAGAAACCAACATAACGCCAAAGCCAATGGTAGAAATCGGCGAAAAACCCATCCTCTGGCATATAATGAAAACCTACTCCCACTTTGGTTTTAACGAATTCATCATCTGCCTCGGATATAGAGGTTATTTCATCAAAGAATATTTCATGAACTATTTTATACACCACAGCAACCTTACTGTTGATCTCGCTAAAAACACATATGAAACCCACAGCCATCACAGCGAACCTTGGAAAGTTACCCTTGTAGATACAGGCAAAGACACCATGACCGGCGGTAGAATTAAAAGGATAAAAGAATATACCAACAACCAGACTTTTATGCTTACTTATGGAGACGGCGTCGCTAATATAGACATCAACAAATTAATCGTGGCGCATAAAAAAAACAATAAATATGTTACCCTAACCGCAGTTCAGCCCACCGGCCGGTTCGGCGCCCTGACCTTAGACAGCCAAAGTAATATTAAAACTTTTAAAGAAAAACCAAAAGGCAACGAATCCTGGATAAACGGCGGGTTCTTTGTGTGTGAACAAAATGTATTTGACTATATTGAAAAAGACAGCACCATATTTGAACAAGCCCCTTTAGAAAACTTAGCCAGAGACAATCAATTATTTGCCTATAAACATCAAGACTTCTGGCATTCAATGGACAAATTAAAAGACAAAAAAGACCTCAACAAAATCTGGAATTCAGGCTCTGCCAAATGGAAAATATGGAAATAAAAAGCCTTTTTGGCAGTGTTTTCAAAAACAAAAAAGTACTAGTCACCGGCCATACGGGATTTAAAGGTTCCTGGCTAAGCCTCTGGCTCAAAGAGCTGGGAGCTGATGTTATTGGCTGCGGCCTGGATCCTTATACTCCGAAAGACAATTTTGTTCTATGCGAGCTGTCTAAAAAGATGGTGGATATCCGTCAGGATATCAGGGATCTGGACAGCTTGAAATCCATCTTTAACAAACATAATCCGGAAATAGTTTTCCATTTAGCAGCCCAACCTCTAGTCAGGTTATCTTATGACCAGCCTCATGAAACCTATGAAACAAACGTTATGGGCACAATTAATGTACTGGAATGTATCAGACAAAATAAAAGCGTAAAAACCGCTGTCATAATTACCTCTGACAAATGTTATGAAAACAAAGAACGGGTCCAGGGCTACAGAGAGGACGAGCCAATGGGAGGTTTCGATCCTTACAGCTCCTCAAAAGGCTGTGCTGAACTTGTTACAGCAGCCTATCGAAACTCTTTTTTCAGCAGCGCATCCAGTGCCGCCATCAGCTCTGCCAGGGCAGGAAATGTCATTGGCGGAGGGGACTGGGCCCTTGATAGGTTAATACCGGATTGCATTAATGCTTTGGAGCAGGATAAACCTGTGGTTATCAGAAAACCATCAGCCGTGCGTCCTTGGCAGCATGTACTGGAACCACTGTCCGGTTATCTACTGCTGGCTTCAAAAATGGTTTCCGATCCAAAAAGCTTTAACCAAGCCTGGAATTTTGGGCCTGAACCTAATACCCAAACCACGGTCAAGGAACTTGTCCAATTAATCTTGAAAAACTACGGAAAAGGAAAAGCACAGTATGGAGAAAATCAAAAAAATCCTCATGAGGCAGGTCTATTATCACTGGATATTACTAAGGCCAGAACAAAGCTTAATTGGCATCCTGTCCTAAATTTAGCTGAAACTATCGGTTTTACAATTGATTGGTATAAAAAATATGCACAGGAAAATGTATACAACTTATGTCTCACCCAAATTCACGCATATATTAATAAAGAACAAGAACTTAACAAATGAAAATACTGGTAACCGGAGGCGCTGGATTTATAGGCAGCTTTCTATGCGAAACACTGGTGGAAAAAGGACATGAAGTAATATGCCTGGATAACTTCTTTACCGGTTCCAAAGAGAATATTAAGCATTTAATAAAAAACTATAAATTTGAATTAATAAGGCATGATGTAATTGAACCCATCTTTTTAGAAGCTGACCGGATCTATAACCTTGCCTGCCCGGCCTCCCCTGTACATTACCAGTTCAATCCCATCAAAACCATCCAAACCAATGTCTGCGGCACCTTAAATATGCTTGAGCTTGCCAACCGGGTAAAAGCCAGAATACTGCAAGCCTCAACCTCTGAAATCTACGGTGATCCCGAACAGCATCCCCAGAAAGAAGAGTACTGGGGACATGTTAACTGCCTGGGCCCCAGAAGCTGTTATGACGAAGGAAAAAGAGTAGCCGAATCCTTAATGGTAAACTACCACCTTAAAGAAAATGTTGATATCCGGATTGTAAGGATTTTCAATACATACGGCCCCAGGTTAGCCAGTAATGACGGCAGGGTCATCTCAAATTTTATTTTAGCAGCCCTTAAGAACAAGCCTCTTATTATCAACGGTAATGGTAGCCAGACAAGATCATTTTGCTATATTGACGACCTTATTGAGGGGCTAATCAATGCAATGGAGGGCCAAGACAACTTTCAGGGCCCCATAAATCTAGGCAATCCCAAAGAACACTCCATAAAAGAACTAGCCGAATTGATTATTAAGCTCACCAACTCCAGATCAGCAATAGAATACGCACCATCTCAAACCGATGATCCAACCAGACGACAGCCGGACATAACCTTAGCCGGAAAAGAACTGAACTGGAAGCCTAATATTTCTATAGAAGAAGGCCTTCTTAGAACTATTGAATACTTTAAATCTATCAAAAAATGCTAACTATTTTTTCTCTCCCCAAATCCTTTTCCGGCATTTACAAAACGATCCAGGAAAATGCTATCTCCAGCTGGCATCAGCTAAAACCGGCTCCCCAGGTCATCCTTTTAGGGGATGATGATGGTACAGCTGAAATAGCGGCAAAATATAAATGCCTACACATCCCCCAGATCAAACGTAATAAAGCAGGCACACCTCTGGTAAATGACCTTTTCGGCAAAGCTGCCCAAAAAGCAAAATTTGACAGGCTGCTTTTTGTTAACTCAGATATCATCCTTGATGATAAACTTTTCCAGGCAATCGAAAAAAGCGACCAGCTACTTATCACCAGGAAACTGGTTGATAAAGGAAATCCGCTCCAAAGTCTTTATATATCTCAACGCTGGAACTTAAAAATAGAGAAAACCCTTAATTTCAACGATCCTGAATCATTTAAACAGTTAAAAGAAAATGTAAAAAATTTAGGTGAGTTATATGCGCCAACTGCACTGGACATCTTTATTTTTCCCAAGCATCTTTATCAGAATATGCCGGATTTTTCGATCGGCTGGCCAGGCGCTACCTATGATAACTGGATGATCTGGTATGCTAAAAGCCAAAACCTGCCTGTTGTAGACCTCACAGAGGCAGTAACGATCATTCATCAGGAACACCCGGTGAGGCACTTAACCAGCAAACTCCCACCGAAAAAAGAAGCTGAAAAGCATATCAATATAAGCCTTGCGGGTGGATATGGATACTGCTGTGATATTCTGGATTCAGACTATAAACTAACTAAAAACTTAGACTTATCAAAAGCCCCTTTGCCAAAAAACTTCCTATTTAGAGAAATTAAGCGTTTTATTCAAAGAATTAGGGATTATTTTAGATTCAAAAAATACAATCTATTTAATATCTTTTAAAACTTTTAGTATAAATATTTTTAAAGAAGGCAAATCTGTTTCTATTATTTCCCAAACAACCTTTTCATTAACACCAAAATACTCATGAATTAATATATTTCTCAAACCTACTATCTCTGCCCATCGAATATCTGTATACTTACTCTTTAATGAAGGAGTAAGCCTACTAGCTGCTTCGCCTATTATTTCTAATAATTTGATACAAGCATATTTCATCATTGAAAGGCTAATAAATTTTTCTTCATCTACTCCTTGAGTATAAGATTCAATTTCTTTAATAGCATCCAGAATATGCTGAAGCCTTACTTTATCACCTAACTCATTTTTCATAGATTAAGATTTTTTCCTTATTGATACGAGGCATAATATATTTAGAAGGTTTTGATACTAAGTCAACATGTCGATGAAGAATATTTTCAAGTTCTAACTGCATTTTGATATACTTCAAACCAACTGGTTTCGAATGGTCTAATTCTATTAAAATATCCACATCGCTATCAGTAGAGGCTTCATTTCTAGCTTCAGAACCAAACAAATATGCCTTTAAGACCGGTTTATCCTTAAAATAATTACAAATTTTTGCTATCACATTCTTATCCATATAACTCCTATTCTAAATAAAGAAACTATTTTTGTTAATGGAAAATCTTCTTCAATGAAATCAAATCTCAAAATCATACCTTCTTAATCTCTTCCGTAAGATCAAAATGCAGCTTTGCAATATAAGCCAAATAATCCTCCCCAAACTTAGCCACAAACTTCCTACCTATTTCCACAACTTTTTTACCTGCCCCTTTTGGAAAAGTCATTTCAAAAGTCTTGTTCATCTCTTCAAACCTTTTAATATAGGCTTCCCTGGAAAGTACAGATGCAGCAGCAACAGCCAGGTTCTTACTGGCGTCCGGCTTAGTAAAGATCTGGACCGCTTTGCCTGATTTCATCAGAACTCCGTTAATCATGGCATTATTAATAGCTTTATCTGTCAGGGCATAAGGACAGCTGACCTGATTAAGCACATTTTCAATCACTCTGGAATAAGCCCAGGTAATTATATGGAGCAGGTTGCTGAATTTTTCATAAACCTCGTTATAAGTCTGGTTTGCAACTATGATCAACGAATGGGCACATAGGTTTCGAATCTCCGGAGCAATTTTTAGTACCTCTTTATCCGAAAGGTCCTTGCCAATTCCCAGCTTCTTCAACTCCGGCTGCTGGGCCAAACGCAAATGAACACCAGCCACAACTAACGGCCCAAAATAATCCTTTACCCCTGATTCGGACAGACCTATGATCTCAGAAGGATTTTCAGGCAGAACAGCAGCATCTGCTTTTTTAGGCTTTTTAGGGCCTTTATCTTCTTCTCTGTTCAGTTCGTCAGAGCTTACTACCAGTTCTCCGACATGCTCTGCAATCTTTTTGTCCGGTATTTGTGAGAGGTCTAACCTGACCCCGCCTTCGCTTTCTTCTATTTGTATCACTCCATAGGTCCCCTGGTATTCAATAGAAAACTCCAGCTTGTCCTCAACCTCTTTATAGGCAGTTACCAGGAATCCGTCCCGTGAAAGGATAGAGCATAGCTTTTCATAGAACTCAAATTTATCAGTTACAGCTAACATATTTTTACCTTAAAACCGTCCGGCTATTTTATGGCCGCAAGAACTACATTTACCTTCCCGTAACTTATTTTGGCTAACATAATATGATCTTTCAATCACCATTTCCTTGCAGTTAGGGCACCAGGTGCTTGTCCCTTCTATATCAAACAGATTACTGGTGTAAACATATCGTATACCCTTGCTAAATGCAATGCGCCTGGCACGCTGCAAAGTTGAAAGAGGAGTAGGCTCCCTGTCTATTAATTTGAAGGCCGGATGAAAAGCAGAAAAATGCAAAGGCACATCCAAGCCCAGGTTTTCCGCTATCCATTCTGTCAGTTCATGAAGTTCTTTATCGCTGTCATTAGCGTCCGGGATCAATAATGTAGTCAGTTCCAGCCAGACATCAGTTTCTTTGGCAACATATAAAACAGTATCCAAAACAGGCTGTAAATGAGCCTGGCAATATTTCTTGTAAAACTCCTCGGAAAAGCTCTTAAGATCAATATTAGCAGCATCAAGATGGGTAAAAAATTCCTTACCCGGTTCAGGATTAATATAGCCATTAGTAACCGCTACTGTTTTCAATCCAAGTTTATGGCACTCTATGGCAGTATCAATGGCATATTCTACAAAAATAGTTGGCTCATTATAAGTAAAAGCCACGGACAAACAGCCCTGCTCCTTAGCTGCCCGGGCAATTTCTGCGGGCCGGGCTAAAGACTGCAGCCTATCAGCAGTCTTAACCGTACTGATATGCCAGTTCTGACAAAAAAGACAGCCCAGGTTGCAGCCTACTGTCCCAAAAGAAAATACATCTGTGCCCGGATAAAAATGGTTAAGAGGTTTTTTTTCTATGGGATCGATGGAAAAACCACTAGTCTTCCCGTAAGTGGCTGAAACTAACTGGCCGCTGATATTCTGGCGGACAAAGCAAAAACCCCTTTTACCTTCAGCTAAGATACATTTTCGGGGACATAATAAGCATTGGACCTTGTTGTCTTTTTGAACTTGCCAGAAACGGGTTTTCATTTGCTTGATGCCAATCTAAACATAGAGGCTAATATAAAATCATATTTTAGATTTGTCCAGAAATTCTACTGCAATCTTTTATTTTTTGACGTGCCGCTCACTTCAAAAGGTTTTTTTAAGGGCTCCGCCCACTAACGCCCAGGGAATTTTTTAAAAAAAACTCACCCCCCTAAATCCCCCCTCTCTTGGCTAATTTTTTATTAGCGGATATCTTATAGAAAATAAAATCAAAAATCACCCAAAAGAGGGGGGACTTTCTATGCAAGGAAATGGCTTCTCAACAAAAGAAATGGTTAGGTATTTAAGAAAAAATCAAACTAATGCTGAAATAATAATCTGGGAGAAATTAAGAAATAGACAAGTAGATGGTTATAAATTTATTCGCCAATACCCAATAATTATAGATGAGGAAAAAAGTTCAAATTATATAGCAGATTTCTATTGTTCAAAAAAGAAATTAATAATAGAAATAGATAGCCCTATTCATAATAAACAAAGAGAATATGATGAATACAGAGAAGAAGGGTTAACTGAAATGAATTACGATATTCTTAGATTTAGAAATGAAGAAATAGAAAACAACTTAAAGCAAGTACTAACTAAGATAAAAAACCATTTAAATAAGTAAAAACAAGAGCAAGTCCCCCCTCTATTTTATCTTTAAATCCCAAATAAATTCTACTAATTTATTCCAAAAGAGAGGGGGGATTTAGGGGGGTGAGTTTTTTTTAAGGATTTAAGATAATATGAGTATTAAAGGGTATTAAAGTGAGAGTTTTTATTTTAAAGTCTCGGGTATAATATTTAAGCTCAGACCACGCCTGAGCTTTTTATTTTCCCCGGACGCTAGTGGGGCTCCGCCCTAAAATCCCATGTTATTTATTTTTCTTGCATATCTGACATGTAAAAATCTTCCATAAATCCACAAAGAATTTACAAAAGCATGGGAGCTTTTTTTTCTTTTTATCTTTTAATAAAGGGGTTTCTTCTGTTTCTTCTTTTTCATTTTGTATCTGCACATTGCTTGATTGAACTACGTCCCTACTATTCCCCTTTTGAGAACTTTTTTTTGATTCCTTTTCCCTTTTCTCAACCAGCTTTTCACGCTCATTCAGACTTTCTTCCTTTTTCTTAAGTCTCTGCTCATATTTTTTAAGCTCTTCTTCTTTTACTCTAAGCTCCTCCACCTTCTTTTCAACCTCAGAAGTCTTTTTCCTTAGCTCTAGCAGCTCATTTTGGATATTTCCCAGGAATACTCCCAAGTCTATTTCTTCACTGCTTTGAATTTCTTTCTGCTGCTCGCTCCGGTCTAACAATTCGCTTTTCTTTTCTTGGACTTCATCATTTTTTTCTATTTTTTCTACTTTTTCAGTTTTGTCACTCTCATCTCGCACAGTACTCTTTTCTACAACTTTCTTTTTCTCGTTAAGTTTAACTCTTTCCTTTTGATTAAGAGTCATAAAAAAATTCTGTAGTAAAACCTTCTTTTCATCCAACTCTTTCTGCAGGACTGATACTCTCTTTTCCAGCCTTTGGATCCGCAGATCTTTTTCATTGCTTAATATCGGTACTTTTTTAACTTTATCCTTGGAGTCCACTCCTTTTTCTTTTCTAAGTTTATCCAATTCTAGTTTTTGTTTCTTTATTATCCCTTCTAATTTCTGAAAAAGAAG
>JBHPDY010000026.1:0-16654 GCA_042577605.1 Candidatus Margulisiibacteriota bacterium | reverse complement strand
TTTATGATCATATTTGTATTTATGCCTGGTTTCATAATAATAAGCTGCTAAAGGCCGTGTGATAAGATCTGATGATTTTATAATTGCTTGCTCTTTGAAAGAACAATCATATTAATTAGTAATTTTGTAATAATCTGTATTTTAAAGGGTTTTCCTTCAGGTTTTGATGTTGAAAATGGCTTTTTTTCCTTTATACCTTTTTAAGAATTGTTTTTTTCTGGTGAGGTTGAATTCTTTGCTTTTTTTTGCCAACAGTATTGTAGGCCAGTTTATAAGGTTTTTAAGTGTGTTTTATTCAGAAGCCGGAAGATAAGGTTTATTCAAGGGTAGAACCTAATTTAACCAAAAGTCTTTTCTTCAATTTTAGCCCAAGTGTCTCTTAGAGTAATAGTCCTGTTGAATACCAATTTCCCTTGTGTAGATTCTTTTTCATCCACACAATAATACCCTTGCCTTAAAAACTGGTAGGAAATACCTGGTTTAGCTTCAGCTAAGGATGGTTCGAGTTTGCAGTTTTTAAGCACTTTAAGTGAGTCTTCGTTTAAATTATATTGATAATCTTTGTCTTCTGGATATTTATTGGGATCAGGGACTTTAAATAGTAAGTCGTATAAATGTACTTCTGCTTCAAAAGTATGTTGCGCGGATACCCAATGGATAGTGCCTTTTACTTTCCTGCCGTCTTCTGACCAGCCTCCTTTTGTTTTTGGATCATAGGTGCAGTGTACTTCTCCTACTTCTCCGTTTTCATCTTTGACAAAGCCAGTGCAGGTTACATAGTATGCATGCTGTAATCTTACTTCTTTTCCTGGTGTTAGACGCCTATATTTTTTATTGGCTTCTTCTCTGAAGTCTGTTCTTTCTATATATAGCTCTCGGGTGAACGGGACTTGCCTTGTTCCGGAGTTGGGATCTTCCGGATTGTTGACCGCATCCATTATTTCGGTCTCGTTTTCCGGGTAATTTGTGATAATTAGTTTTATAGGGTCAAGGACAGCCATTACTCTGGTGGCGGTTTTGTTTAAATCATCTCTTACAAAAAAATGGAGCTGCATAACGTCAACTATGCTATTAGCTTTGGCTACGCCAACACTTTCGCAAAAGCGGCGGATGGCTTCCGGAGTATAACCCAGTCTTTTCATCCCGGCCAGGGTCGGCATTCTGGGATCATCCCAACCATCAACGTAATTTTTGGTTACAAGTTCTGAAAGTTTTCTTTTGCTGAGTACTGTATAGGTCAGTTCAAGGCGGGCAAATTCGATTTGTTGAGGATGACAGGCAATGGAGATATTATCCAAATACCAGTCATACAATGGCCTGTGGTCTTCGAATTCCAGGGTGCAGAGGGAATGCGTTATTTTCTCTATAGCGTCTTCCAGGCAATGAGCAAAGTCGTACATCGGGTAGATATTCCATTTGTCTCCGGTACGGTGATGGCTGCGTTTCAAAATGCGGTAGATTGCCGGATCGCGCATATTGATATTTGGCGCGGACATGTCTATTTTTGCTCGTAGTACGGCGCTGCCTTCATCCAGTTCTCCAGCTCTCATTTTTTCAAATAATTCCAGGTTTTCCTCAATACTGCGATTGCGGTAAGGGCTGTCTATTCCTGGTTTTGTCAGGGTGCCGCGGTATTTTCTGGTATCTTCAGCGTTTAGTTCGCAGACATAGGCTTTGCCGCTTTTTATTAGTTCGAGCGCATATTCGTACATTTGGTCAAAATAATCAGAAGCCAATAAAGCTAATCTGAAGGAATCATGTGCGTGGAATAATCTGGGAGACACGTTAAAAAGACAAGAAACAGTTGAGGCTGGAGGTAAATATTATACAAAACAAGGCTGTTGCCTGGAAGCCATTAAAGCTAATCAAAAGAACTTTTTCGCGTGGAATAATTTGGGAGACACGTTAAAAGGAAAAGAAATAGTTGAGGCTGGAGGTAAATATTATACAAAACAAGGCTGTTGCCTGGAAGCCATTAAAGCTAATCAAAAGAACTTTTTCGCGTGGAATAATCTGTGCCTTGCCTTGAAATGACAAGAAACCATCAAAATTTTTGACAAAGAATATTCAAAGAATGTATGAAAAAGAGTTAGAAGATAAAAGCAACTGCAAACAAAGGGATTAAAAAAAGCGCTAGGATGGTACTGAGCAGTACAGTAATAGCAGATTTTTCCGGATGAACTTTCAACTCAATTGCAAAAGCTACATTATTAATAGCTAACGGTACAATAGACATGATCAGCATTACCTTATAAATATCAGGATTATAAAAGTTAAAAAAATTTGCGTCAGTAAAGATTAATAGGCCAATGACCAGAGGCCAGACCAGGAATTTAGCAGTAAAGGCGAGTCCCATATACTTCCAGTCTATATGGTGAAATCCCACATAAACTAAGCCCATACCTAACAACATCATCCCTAGCACAGTATAGGCTCCTTTGAAATGACTGAGAGTAGTAAATAATATACTAGGCAGTTTAATCCCAAGAGTATTGAATAGAAAGCCTAAAACAAAAGCATATAAAACAGGAAGTTTGGCTACTCTTAGGAGGCTGTCACGCGTACTATGGCTTCCTTTGGCCACATAAAAAAAACCAAGAGAGTTTTCAAATAATGAAATCCCCATAATAACCAGGACAGCATAACTAAAGGCCTGTTCGCTCAGCAGTAGAAAAACAAGTGGCAAACCAAAATACCCAGTATTGCCAGTAGCAGAAGCATGGGCTAATAAGTTTTTAGTAGAGTCTGAAATCCAAATTTTTTTTCCAATACTATAAAAAACGAATGAAATAATTGATGACAATAAATAGAAAATTACCGGAAGCATAAAGATAGACCAGCTGATTGGCGCCTGGTATGCTCCGAAAAAAACAATCACCGGTAGAATTACGTAGATAAGAAGCCTGCTAATAGATTCCCGTTGGACATTCAGAAAACGTGTGGCTAGAAATCCTAGGAGCATTAGAGCGTAGAAGGGCAATATTTTTAAGACTAATGATAGGAAGATGAGCATCTTGTTATTATATCATTATTAGACTGGATTTGTGGTTAGTTAGCTAGCTAAGGCTGGATATGTTTGTGTAAAATGTTGGTTTTTGATTAAAAATAACTCTATTTATCTAAAATGAGCTAAAATGTTGGTGGGAATTGATTGAAATTAACATAAATTAATCGATAAATCTTTAAATTTGTGTTATTCTAATAAAGTTATAATAAACTTAACAAAAATCAAATAAATAAATTTGGAAGGCTGGTGATTAGATTATGAGGGGAGTATATTTTTCTTTGTCAAAGTTTTCAGCATTTATGCAAAAGTTCAATAGTATGCAAAGGATGTACTATTCTGTTTGTGTCAAAAGTAATAAAAATGAACAAATGGAGGATGAGGAGCAACTAGAAGAAAACGACAGTGAACAAAAGTCCCTTGTTGTAACACCGGAAGAGGCTAATGAAACGGGCATAATGGACTGGGTTTACTGTTTACAATCGCAGTTAAACATCAATGAGCATTTTCCCAATTTACCTTCAGTAAAATTGGGTATGAAGGATTTTAATATTGATGCATTGCCCAAGAAGTTTTTGCTGTTAAACCAGTTAAAAAAATATGGTTTGCCAGTGCCAGATGGGATATTAATGAATTTCCAACTGATCTGTTTTGAGCTGTTAAAAATATTTGACGGGAATAAGGAAGAATTAATAAGTGCTTTGAAATCATATTGTACAAAAAAGAGTAAACCGAAGTTTTATAGGGAAGTATTTTGTGGTGAATATGAATTTGATATTGATGAAGAAAAGATTGCCCAATTTCAAAAGGTAGAAGCAAAGTTAATGTTTATTTTTAATTGCGTGAAAAAGAATCTATCTAGCAGTTCAGCTTTTATCCGTCCCGGGGATGATGATGATAAGCGAGACTCAGGCAGGACTGATTCATTTGAGATGGTAACTGTTACAGATATAATTAGAGCTTTAGTCAGTCTTCTGGAAAATAAAAATAACTTTGATAGAAGCAAGCGGGTAGATAAGTTAATACAGTCTGATCCGCTTAAAACAGACACGAACTTTTTTCATCGAAATGTTCTTGAAATCCCCAATCCGGGTGATTATTTGCTCTTCCAAAATAAATGCGCATTGCCTCAAAAAGGTACTATTATTGATAAAAATGGTTATATTGAATTCATTTTCTCTGACCAAGAACAATGTCATAGCCTGCTTACTGATAATGTAAAAACTATCATCTATGACAAAAGGACCAAGAAGTATGAGAGTAAAAATTATATAAAAGGTTTTCTTGGTAATCCGAAAGTAAAAGCGCACTTAGAGCAACTCATAGAGATGATGGGCAAAACTATATCCGTATTGCAAAAGATTAATCCCTTATTTACAGAAGTGCAGGTGGAGATAGGTTGTGATGAATTAGGTAAAAAAGGTTTTAAGGTCAATATACTACAAGCTAAATCCTATACTAATCTTTCTGATGCTAATCTTTCAAAGATACCCCCGCACCCGAGTAAGAAGATTTTTCATATAGACGATAATTTTAAAGAAAGACCGTATAAAGTTGTGATAGTGACAGATTTGAAACAACTTAAAAACATGGATAAAGATACACTGGCAATTATAGATTTAACAGCCCTGAAAAATAAAAAAGACGAAGATATCTTTATACCGCCAGGAGGTGGTCCAGGTATAGTTTTTACATATGGCGGAGTACATGGTTCTCATCCTATTACGGTGTTATCTGGCAGTTGTTTTCTTGTAAAGGAAGTAAGTGAAAAAGAATTAGAAGTGCTTAAGAAATTTGCCAATGAAAATAAAGGTAAAGGCTCAGTACGTGTATATGAAGATGAATGTGAAAATATTGCGTTTGAACTGCTTCCGGATTTAAAGATAACTCCACAGAATAAACAGAAAGAATATATAAAGCCAGTTGAATTAAGAATACGAAAAGATATCGATCAAAAATATAATGAGCAGAAGAATAAAACTAGGGAACGGCAAAAGGATGAGATTTATATCAATCCAAACTATAAAGCGCAAGAATTTACCCTGATTAGGGTGCCAGATTCTTTGAATGATTTTGACTATACAAAAAGTGGTGATATAGCAGAAATATATATTGATGGCATTACATATATAATTATGGGCTTATCCAGACAAAAAGGAACTGATCCAAGTAAATATTATGGGCATGTAATTTTTAATCAATTCAAAGCGGTTTCATCTGAAGATGCAGAAAAAATATGGTTTAGATTGGAAGAGTTAGGTCTAATAATAGAGTCTGATTATCATACTGGGGTAGGTGTAGTTAATAAACAAGCCTTTAGGAATAATTTTGATCTTGGGGGTAAGCTTTCCCAATACAATGATGCTATAGCCCGTATTTTAAGGGACGCTGGTCATTTTAGTTTTGATCCCAGCCAGTATGAATCTTTAGATAATGAATCTATCACAGAGTATTTCTTTAAGTCTGGATTGGAACGGAACTTTTTAGTAAGCGGAAAACGAATAATAGGATGTAATAGTTTATTTTCTCACGGGATTTTACAATCTTGGGCACGAGCCAAGGATCTTGATCTAAGTGATCTTGTAAGAATGAGCTATAAAGATAACAAGGTTCATGTGTATATACATGACCAAAGAGAAGGTAATAAAACCTATTCTGAAGAAGCCTTGTACCGGGCTTTTTGTACTTTAAAACGACAAGGTGTTGATCTGGTTGAAGATTTGGATATTGTAGAGATATTAGCTGCCTCACATGATGAATTTAACAGGTTTAAACTAGCACAACTAATGCTTAATGATCCTCAGTTTACTATACAGGATGTTTTTTTTGTTTTAGATATAGCTATTGTTGAGAATGTATATGATAGTGTAACCGGTAAATACTATAATTTAGCAGTGCCTTTTAGTTTTTATAAAAGGGCACTTGATATCTTAAAGCATAACAAGAACGGTGTTTCTCAAAAACTGATAGGGGAAATTATTAAACGTGATCTTCCCACTCATGAAAAGAAGCCATTTGATTTATTTAAATTAGATTCTAAATGGTTACATGAGAAGTGTAAAATTACATCTTGCCCCAAACATTTACAAAACATAGTTTTTGCCTGTCCTAAGTATTATTATGATTTTAAAAACGACAGAACTGTCACAAATGCATTTAGATTTTTTGAGCAGGTCAAGACTTTAAAAGATGTAAAAGATACTAAAAAGATCCTATTAACATTGATTAAAGAAGAAAAGCTAGAAGAAGTTGACCGTCTTTTGCCAGGCATAAAATATTGTGACTATGCAAAAGTTATACCAAGAATATTAAAATATGCTGCTCAAAGAAAAAAAACTAATCTTATAAAACAAGTTAAGGACCATATTTTAAATCGATGTGATATTAATATTTTTACAAAAGAAGACCAGGTAATTATATTTGATTCTATGACTGATGCTTATCATAAATCAAATAAGCAAGTACCCAAAGAGTTGAGGGATTTCATTGTTAAAAGTGACAAACTTTCTAAGAATGCCGATGAGATCTTTAATAAGATATATACATTTTATCTCGAAGAAAAGGAGTATGAAGAAGCTTGGGTTTTTCATAGAATGCTTTTAGAAAACTCGAAGCCTTTTGCGGAATTGGATGTGTTATTAGAGAAACCAATAACAAATTTTTTAGCGAATGAGATCATAGACTTTTTTGCAAAGAACCAAGTTTCTTGTAATTCTAAGTATAAATTTTGTGAGGATATAGGCAGCTATTTAATAAAGACGAGAAACGTTGAATTAGCGTTGAAATTCTATAACCTGATACTGAAAGCTGATGAGGAAATTAGGGGATCAATGGCTTTTTCCAAAGAGTTTTTTAAGATGATAATAAAAGAAAAACCTAGCTCTGCTTTTAATGTATTGCAAAATACTCTAAGGTTTTCAATAAATAGTAATAATAATAGACAAAATTTTTTACTGCCTTTATATGAAGCGCTTTTTGGTATGAAAGGTTTATCCGAGAGGATTTCATATATATGCTCGTTTTATCAGGCTTTTCCTCTTAACTATTGCATAATCGGTGAATGTTTGATGGTTTATTTAAGGAATTTTCTAGTAGAATTAACACCTGATATTAGTGTTATGATTAAGAGCATTAAAAGCAAGGAACATAAAAAGTCTGTTTTAAGGAATATTTTTTTATATGGATCATATGATCCTTATTATCAGAGAGAGGAGCACGATAAGAAGGCTAAAGAAATAAGACAATTATTGCCAATTCTAATAGAAGCATTTCCTGATATGGATGAGCTTATTATAGAAATAGGCGAAATTGATGTTTTTTATGGCTATATTGCAGCTCTTTTAGAACATAAAGAATACGATAGATATGAGGAATTTGTATCTTTGATCCCAGAGAAAAGAATGAATTGGTTGAGAGCACTCAAGACAGTTGAAGAAAAGTTCCCAGATTACAATAAAAAAAGCTAGTTATTAAAATTTATCCTTTCATTTAACTGGACGATTCAAGCATTTACCTATGGGATTTTAGGCGAAGCCCTTAAATAAATCTTATACTCAGTCTTATGAAGTGCGTAGCACCCACAAAAACAATTTGGGATCTTAAGGGCAAAGCCCTTAAAAAAAACCTAATTCCAGGCTGTGAAGTGCGCAGTACCCTCAAAAACAATTTGGGATCTTAAGGGCGAAGCCCTTAAATAAATCTTATACTCAGCCTTATGAAGTGCGTCGCACTTCATAAGACTGAAAGAATATAGTCATTATTACTTTAATAGTGTTAAGAATGCTACAATAATAAAAAAAGCCATAGGAGGTAAGTAAAGAATATGAAACGCATAATTATTGCTACTTTATCAGGTTTGGTTTTTGGTTTTGTTTGCTATGGTTTGGCTTCGTCAGGCCCGGGGGCGCTGCCTTGCGCGGTAGGTTACCAGATAGTTGTCAGCCGTACTCTGATAGGATTTGCCATAGGTATTAGCTGCCTTAGTCTTGGCCACTGGTCTATCCATGGATTAGTTATGGGTTTAATTTTTAGCTTACCATTAGCTTTCAGCGGCCTGATGGCTCCGGAAACTCAGGATTTTACCAAGTCCGGTATGTTTATTATGACTGTTGTAATTGGTATGGTTTATGGATTGCTTATTGAGCTGATTACTTCTGTGATCTTTAAGGCTAAGCAGGTTAAGTAGATAAAAATTCTGGGTTTATTTGTTTTTTAATGAGGTAGAGTAAAAACTCACCCCCCTAAATCCCCCCTCTCTTTTGGGGGGATTTATTAGGAGTTATGTGTAATTTTAAGATAAAAAAGAGGGGGGACTTGATATTTATAGCGTTAAAAGTCCCCCTTTTTTGGATAATTTATGTATGAGATATAAGCTAATTAAAAAATTAGTCAAGAGAGGGGGATTTAGGGGGTGAGTTTTTACTCTACCTCATTAAAAAACAAATAAACCCAGAATTTTTATCTACTTAACCTGCTTAGCCTTAAAGATCACAGAAGTAATCAGCTCAATAAGCAATCCATAAACCATACCAATTACAACAGTCATAATAAACATACCGGACTTGGTAAAATCCTGAGTTTCCGGAGCCATCAGGCCGCTGAAAGCTAATGGTAAGCTAAAAATTAAACCCATAACTAATCCATGGATAGACCAGTGGCCAAGACTAAGGCAGCTAATACCTATGGCAAATCCTATCAGAGTACGGCTGACAACTATCTGGTAACCTACCGCGCAAGGCAGCGCCCCCGGGCCTGACGAAGCCAAACCATAGCAAACAAAACCAAAAACCAAACCTGATAAAGTAGCAATAATTATGCGTTTCATATTCTTTACTTACCTCCTATGGCTTTTTTTATTATTGTAGCATTCTTAACACTATTAAAGTAATAATGACTATATTCTTTCAGTCTTATGAAGTGCGACGCACTTCATAAGGCTGAGTATAAGATTTATTTAAGGGCTTCGCCCTTAAGATCCCAAATTGTTTTTGAGGGTACTGCGCACTTCACAGCCTGGAATTAGGTTTTTTTTAAGGGCTTTGCCCTTAAGATCCCAAATTGTTTTTGTGGGTGCTACGCACTTCATAAGACTGAGTATAAGATTTATTTAAGGGCTTCGCCTAAAATCCCATAGGTAAATGCTTGAATCGTCCAGTTAAATGAAAGGATAAATTTTAATAACTAGCTTTTTTTATTGTAATCTGGGAACTTTTCTTCAACTGTCTTGAGTGCTCTCAACCAATTCATTCTTTTCTCTGGGATCAAAGATACAAATTCCTCATATCTATCGTATTCTTTATGTTCTAAAAGAGCTGCAATATAGCCATAAAAAACATCAATTTCGCCTATTTCTATAATAAGCTCATCCATATCAGGAAATGCTTCTATTAGAATTGGCAATAATTGTCTTATTTCTTTAGCCTTCTTATCGTGCTCCTCTCTCTGATAATAAGGATCATATGATCCATATAAAAAAATATTCCTTAAAACAGACTTTTTATGTTCCTTGCTTTTAATGCTCTTAATCATAACACTAATATCAGGTGTTAATTCTACTAGAAAATTCCTTAAATAAACCATCAAACATTCACCGATTATGCAATAGTTAAGAGGAAAAGCCTGATAAAACGAGCATATATATGAAATCCTCTCGGATAAACCTTTCATACCAAAAAGCGCTTCATATAAAGGCAGTAAAAAATTTTGTCTATTATTATTACTATTTATTGAAAACCTTAGAGTATTTTGCAATACATTAAAAGCAGAGCTAGGTTTTTCTTTTATTATCATCTTAAAAAACTCTTTGGAAAAAGCCATTGATCCCCTAATTTCCTCATCAGCTTTCAGTATCAGGTTATAGAATTTCAACGCTAATTCAACGTTTCTCGTCTTTATTAAATAGCTGCCTATATCCTCACAAAATTTATACTTAGAATTACAAGAAACTTGGTTCTTTGCAAAAAAGTCTATGATCTCATTCGCTAAAAAATTTGTTATTGGTTTCTCTAATAACACATCCAATTCCGCAAAAGGCTTCGAGTTTTCTAAAAGCATTCTATGAAAAACCCAAGCTTCTTCATACTCCTTTTCTTCGAGATAAAATGTATATATCTTATTAAAGATCTCATCGGCATTCTTAGAAAGTTTGTCACTTTTAACAATGAAATCCCTCAACTCTTTGGGTACTTGCTTATTTGATTTATGATAAGCATCAGTCATAGAATCAAATATAATTACCTGGTCTTCTTTTGTAAAAATATTAATATCACATCGATTTAAAATATGGTCCTTAACTTGTTTTATAAGATTAGTTTTTTTTCTTTGAGCAGCATATTTTAATATTCTTGGTATAACTTTTGCATAGTCACAATATTTTATGCCTGGCAAAAGACGGTCAACTTCTTCTAGCTTTTCTTCTTTAATCAATGTTAATAGGATCTTTTTAGTATCTTTTACATCTTTTAAAGTCTTGACCTGCTCAAAAAATCTAAATGCATTTGTGACAGTTCTGTCGTTTTTAAAATCATAATAATACTTAGGACAGGCAAAAACTATGTTTTGTAAATGTTTGGGGCAAGATGTAATTTTACACTTCTCATGTAACCATTTAGAATCTAATTTAAATAAATCAAATGGCTTCTTTTCATGAGTGGGAAGATCACGTTTAATAATTTCCCCTATCAGTTTTTGAGAAACACCGTTCTTGTTATGCTTTAAGATATCAAGTGCCCTTTTATAAAAACTAAAAGGCACTGCTAAATTATAGTATTTACCGGTTACACTATCATATACATTCTCAACAATAGCTATATCTAAAACAAAAAAAACATCCTGTATAGTAAACTGAGGATCATTAAGCATTAGTTGTGCTAGTTTAAACCTGTTAAATTCATCATGTGAGGCAGCTAATATCTCTACAATATCCAAATCTTCAACCAGATCAACACCTTGTCGTTTTAAAGTACAAAAAGCCCGGTACAAGGCTTCTTCAGAATAGGTTTTATTACCTTCTCTTTGGTCATGTATATACACATGAACCTTGTTATCTTTATAGCTCATTCTTACAAGATCACTTAGATCAAGATCCTTGGCTCGTGCCCAAGATTGTAAAATCCCGTGAGAAAATAAACTATTACATCCTATTATTCGTTTTCCGCTTACTAAAAAGTTCCGTTCCAATCCAGACTTAAAGAAATACTCTGTGATAGATTCATTATCTAAAGATTCATACTGGCTGGGATCAAAACTAAAATGACCAGCGTCCCTTAAAATACGGGCTATAGCATCATTGTATTGGGAAAGCTTACCCCCAAGATCAAAATTATTCCTAAAGGCTTGTTTATTAACTACACCTACCCCAGTATGATAATCAGACTCTATTATTAGACCTAACTCTTCCAATCTAAACCATATTTTTTCTGCATCTTCAGATGAAACCGCTTTGAATTGATTAAAAATTACATGCCCATAATATTTACTTGGATCAGTTCCTTTTTGTCTGGATAAGCCCATAATTATATATGTAATGCCATCAATATATATTTCTGCTATATCACCACTTTTTGTATAGTCAAAATCATTCAAAGAATCTGGCACCCTAATCAGGGTAAATTCTTGCGCTTTATAGTTTGGATTGATATAAATCTCATCCTTTTGCCGTTCCCTAGTTTTATTCTTCTGCTCATTATATTTTTGATCGATATCTTTTCGTATTCTTAATTCAACTGGCTTTATATATTCTTTCTGTTTATTCTGTGGAGTTATCTTTAAATCCGGAAGCAGTTCAAACGCAATATTTTCACATTCATCTTCATATACACGTACTGAGCCTTTACCTTTATTTTCATTGGCAAATTTCTTAAGCACTTCTAATTCTTTTTCACTTACTTCCTTTACAAGAAAACAACTGCCAGATAACACCGTAATAGGATGAGAACCATGTACTCCGCCATATGTAAAAACTATACCTGGACCACCTCCTGGCGGTATAAAGATATCTTCGTCTTTTTTATTTTTCAGGGCTGTTAAATCTATAATTGCCAGTGTATCTTTATCCATGTTTTTAAGTTGTTTCAAATCTGTCACTATCACAACTTTATACGGTCTTTCTTTAAAATTATCGTCTATATGAAAAATCTTCTTACTCGGGTGCGGGGGTATCTTTGAAAGATTAGCATCAGAAAGATTAGTATAGGATTTAGCTTGTAGTATATTGACCTTAAAACCTTTTTTACCTAATTCATCACAACCTATCTCCACCTGCACTTCTGTAAATAAGGGATTAATCTTTTGCAATACGGATATAGTTTTGCCCATCATCTCTATGAGTTGCTCTAAGTGCGCTTTTACTTTCGGATTACCAAGAAAACCTTTTATATAATTTTTACTCTCATACTTCTTGGTCCTTTTGTCATAGATGATAGTTTTTACATTATCAGTAAGCAGGCTATGACATTGTTCTTGGTCAGAGAAAATGAATTCAATATAACCATTTTTATCAATAATAGTACCTTTTTGAGGCAATGCGCATTTATTTTGGAAGAGCAAATAATCACCCGGATTGGGGATTTCAAGAACATTTCGATGAAAAAAGTTCGTGTCTGTTTTAAGCGGATCAGACTGTATTAACTTATCTACCCGCTTGCTTCTATCAAAGTTATTTTTATTTTCCAGAAGACTGACTAAAGCTCTAATTATATCTGTAACAGTTACCATCTCAAATGAATCAGTCCTGCCTGAGTCTCGCTTATCATCATCATCCCCGGGACGGATAAAAGCTGAACTGCTAGATAGATTCTTTTTCACGCAATTAAAAATAAACATTAACTTTGCTTCTACCTTTTGAAATTGGGCAATCTTTTCTTCATCAATATCAAATTCATATTCACCACAAAATACTTCCCTATAAAACTTCGGTTTACTCTTTTTTGTACAATATGATTTCAAAGCACTTATTAATTCTTCCTTATTCCCGTCAAATATTTTTAACAGCTCAAAACAGATCAGTTGGAAATTCATTAATATCCCATCTGGCACTGGCAAACCATATTTTTTTAACTGGTTTAACAGCAAAAACTTCTTGGGCAATGCATCAATATTAAAATCCTTCATACCCAATTTTACTGAAGGTAAATTGGGAAAATGCTCATTGATGTTTAACTGCGATTGTAAACAGTAAACCCAGTCCATTATGCCCGTTTCATTAGCCTCTTCCGGTGTTACAACAAGGGACTTTTGTTCACTGTCGTTTTCTTCTAGTTGCTCCTCATCCTCCATTTGTTCATTTTTATTACTTTTGACACAAACAGAATAGTACATCCTTTGCATACTATTGAACTTTTGCATAAATGCTGAAAACTTTGACAAAGAAAAATATACTCCCCTCATAATCTAATCACCAGCCTTCCAAATTTATTTATTTGATTTTTGTTAAGTTTATTATAACTTTATTAGAATAACACAAATTTAAAGATTTATCGATTAATTTATGTTAATTTCAATCAATTCCCACCAACATTTTAGCTCATTTTAGATAAATAGAGTTATTTTTAATCAAAAACCAACATTTTACACAAACATATCCAGCCTTAGCTAGCTAACTAACCACAAATCCAGTCTAATAATGATATAATAACAAGATGCTCATCTTCCTATCATTAGTCTTAAAAATATTGCCCTTCTACGCTCTAATGCTCCTAGGATTTCTAGCCACACGTTTTCTGAATGTCCAACGGGAATCTATTAGCAGGCTTCTTATCTACGTAATTCTACCGGTGATTGTTTTTTTCGGAGCATACCAGGCGCCAATCAGCTGGTCTATCTTTATGCTTCCGGTAATTTTCTATTTATTGTCATCAATTATTTCATTCGTTTTTTATAGTATTGGAAAAAAAATTTGGATTTCAGACTCTACTAAAAACTTATTAGCCCATGCTTCTGCTACTGGCAATACTGGGTATTTTGGTTTGCCACTTGTTTTTCTACTGCTGAGCGAACAGGCCTTTAGTTATGCTGTCCTGGTTATTATGGGGATTTCATTATTTGAAAACTCTCTTGGTTTTTTTTATGTGGCCAAAGGAAGCCATAGTACGCGTGACAGCCTCCTAAGAGTAGCCAAACTTCCTGTTTTATATGCTTTTGTTTTAGGCTTTCTATTCAATACTCTTGGGATTAAACTGCCTAGTATATTATTTACTACTCTCAGTCATTTCAAAGGAGCCTATACTGTGCTAGGGATGATGTTGTTAGGTATGGGCTTAGTTTATGTGGGATTTCACCATATAGACTGGAAGTATATGGGACTCGCCTTTACTGCTAAATTCCTGGTCTGGCCTCTGGTCATTGGCCTATTAATCTTTACTGACGCAAATTTTTTTAACTTTTATAATCCTGATATTTATAAGGTAATGCTGATCATGTCTATTGTACCGTTAGCTATTAATAATGTAGCTTTTGCAATTGAGTTGAAAGTTCATCCGGAAAAATCTGCTATTACTGTACTGCTCAGTACCATCCTAGCGCTTTTTTTAATCCCTTTGTTTGCAGTTGCTTTTATCTTCTAACTCTTTTTCATACATTCTTTGAATATTCTTTGTCAAAAATTTTGATGGTTTCTTGTCATTTCAAGGCAAGGCACAGATTATTCCACGCGAAAAAGTTCTTTTGATTAGCTTTAATGGCTTCCAGGCAACAGCCTTGTTTTGTATAATATTTACCTCCAGCCTCAACTATTTCTTTTCCTTTTAACGTGTCTCCCAAATTATTCCACGCGAAAAAGTTCTTTTGATTAGCTTTAATGGCTTCCAGGCAACAGCCTTGTTTTGTATAATATTTACCTCCAGCCTCAACTGTTTCTTGTCTTTTTAACGTGTCTCCCAGATTATTCCACGCACATGATTCCTTCAGATTAGCTTTATTGGCTTCTGATTATTTTGACCAAATGTACGAATATGCGCTCGAACTAATAAAAAGCGGCAAAGCCTATGTCTGCGAACTAAACGCTGAAGATACCAGAAAATACCGCGGCACCCTGACAAAACCAGGAATAGACAGCCCTTACCGCAATCGCAGTATTGAGGAAAACCTGGAATTATTTGAAAAAATGAGAGCTGGAGAACTGGATGAAGGCAGCGCCGTACTACGAGCAAAAATAGACATGTCCGCGCCAAATATCAATATGCGCGATCCGGCAATCTACCGCATTTTGAAACGCAGCCATCACCGTACCGGAGACAAATGGAATATCTACCCGATGTACGACTTTGCTCATTGCCTGGAAGACGCTATAGAGAAAATAACGCATTCCCTCTGCACCCTGGAATTCGAAGACCACAGGCCATTGTATGACTGGTATTTGGATAATATCTCCATTGCCTGTCATCCTCAACAAATCGAATTTGCCCGCCTTGAACTGACCTATACAGTACTCAGCAAAAGAAAACTTTCAGAACTTGTAACCAAAAATTACGTTGATGGTTGGGATGATCCCAGAATGCCGACCCTGGCCGGGATGAAAAGACTGGGTTATACTCCGGAAGCCATCCGCCGCTTTTGCGAAAGTGTTGGCGTAGCCAAAGCTAATAGCATAGTTGACGTTATGCAGCTCCATTTTTTTGTAAGAGATGATTTAAACAAAACCGCCACCAGAGTAATGGCTGTCCTTGACCCTATAAAACTAATTATCACAAATTACCCGGAAAACGAGACCGAAATAATGGATGCGGTCAACAATCCGGAAGATCCCAACTCCGGAACAAGGCAAGTCCCGTTCACCCGAGAGCTATATATAGAAAGAACAGACTTCAGAGAAGAAGCCAATAAAAAATATAGGCGTCTAACACCAGGAAAAGAAGTAAGATTACAGCATGCATACTATGTAACCTGCACTGGCTTTGTCAAAGATGAAAACGGAGAAGTAGGAGAAGTACACTGCACCTATGATCCAAAAACAAAAGGAGGCTGGTCAGAAGACGGCAGGAAAGTAAAAGGCACTATCCATTGGGTATCCGCGCAACATACTTTTGAAGCAGAAGTACATTTATACGACTTACTATTTAAAGTCCCTGATCCCAATAAATATCCAGAAGACAAAGATTATCAATATAATTTAAACGAAGACTCACTTAAAGTGCTTAAAAACTGCAAACTCGAACCATCCTTAGCTGAAGCTAAACCAGGTATTTCCTACCAGTTTTTAAGGCAAGGGTATTATTGTGTGGATGAAAAAGAATCTACACAAGGGAAATTGGTATTCAACAGGACTATTACTCTAAGAGACACTTGGGCTAAAATTGAAGAAAAGACTTTTGGTTAAATTAGGTTCTACCCTTGAATAAACCTTATCTTCCGGCTTCTGAATAAAACACACTTAAAAACCTTATAAACTGGCCTACAATACTGTTGGCAAAAAAAAGCAAAGAATTCAACCTCACCAGAAAAAAACAATTCTTAAAAAGGTATAAAGGAAAAAAAGCCATTTTCAACATCAAAACCTGAAGGAAAACCCTTTAAAATACAGATTATTACAAAATTACTAATTAATATGATTGTTCTTTCAAAGAGCAAGCAATTATAAAATCATCAGATCTTATCACACGGCCTTTAGCAGCTTATTATTATGAAACCAGGCATAAATACAAATATGATCATAAA
>JBHPDY010000025.1:0-16765 GCA_042577605.1 Candidatus Margulisiibacteriota bacterium | reverse complement strand
TGAGAAAATCTCCTTATGAAATCAATTTTGATATTTAACCTTATTATATATTCGAACAAAAGTCTAAAAAATTGCATCGAAATATAGTTTTTTTTAATTGCGGCAGCTATTGCTGCCTTAATTACAATTGTTTGAAGTGCTGAGCACTTAAAACTGGACCTTATATGCGACTGATCTATGCCTAAGTACCCAGCATTTTTTGCTTCTGTTATAATGACCTTCTTATGAGAAAAAATCCGAATTGTTCAATAAATCTTAAGCTAATACCAAAATCATCAGAAAACAAAATAATAGGATTTCTCAAAGACGGCAGCCTAAAAATCAAACTAACTGCTCCACCAGTAGATAATGCAGCTAATAAAGCTTTGATTGCTTTTTTAGCCAAGCAATTCAAGCTCAAAAAACATGACATTCAGATTAAGAGCGGGCACACCAGCCGCAAAAAATGTATAATAGTGCAAAATATAACAAAGGAAGAAATTATAAATGCAGTCTCTAGGCTTATTTCCTGAAGAAACAAATGATCCTGCCAAGGATACCTCTGCCCCATTAGCCTATCAAATGGCGCCTATGGATTTTGAGGAGTTTGTAGGCCAGGAACATATTCTGGGCAAGGATAAACCCCTGCGTTCTTTGATCGAGCAAGACAAATTGATCTCGCTTATCCTATGGGGGCCGCCGGGCTGTGGCAAAACATCGCTTTCACGATTGATCTCCAGGCTTACTAAATCAGAGTACTCTGGCATTAATGCAGTCACTGCCAAAGTAGCTGATCTAAAACAAGCTATAGAACAAGCCAAGGTAACTAAACAAAAAGGACAAAAGACGATCTTGTTTATTGATGAGATCCACCGTTTTAACAAACTACAACAGGATGCGCTTTTGCCAGAAGTCGAGAATGGGCTCATAACGATGATCGGGGCAACCACTGAGAACCCTTTCTTTTCCGTAATACCCGGCCTTATTTCGCGCTCGCAAGTATTTGAGCTTTACCCTTTGGAAAGGGCTGACCTTGAAAAAATCCTGGGCTCTACCCTATCCAAGCTTAATTCTATTAAAAATTATTCCCTGGACAACCAGGCAAAAGAATTTCTGGTCAATGAAGCCCGTGGTGATGCTAGAAGGCTAATCAACATGATTGAGGCTGGTTTTAACCTTGTATCTCATGATAACCACATGATTACACGGGATCGTTTAGAACTTCTGGCACAGACTAAAGGCACTGTTTATAACGAGGACAGCCATTATGACCTGATCTCTGCTTTTATAAAGAGCATGCGCGGTTCTGATCCTGATGCTGCTATTTACTGGCTGGCCAGGATGCTTAAAGGCGGCGAAGACCCGGAATTTATTGCCCGTAGAATGATCATCTTTGCCTCTGAAGATATCGGTAATGCAGATCCCCAGGCTCTGGTGCTAGCCACTTCTCTTTTAGAAGCTGTGCGGTTTATAGGTATGCCTGAGATCCAGATTAACCTGGCTCATGTCACAACTTATCTTGCCACAGCGCCCAAAAGCAATGCTTCATATATGGCTATTAAAAAAGCTAATCTATTGATTGATGAGGGAGTGATCTATAATGTGCCTAAGCATTTACGTTCCAGCACTTATCAGGGAAAGAAACAGCTGGGGCTTGGCAAAGGTTACGTTTATTCACATGATTATCCTGATGCTGAGCAGCAATTTTTACCTAAGAAACATACCTTCTATCATTAAAACTATTTTGAAAAGCTTTGGGATATGATCTCAGCTAATTTATGGACATGTTTCTCGTCCAATAGTTGATGGGTAATATACTTATGTAAAATACTGTTAATAAATGTCTGGTAGGCTAAGCCTTCTTTTTCTGCCTGATGTTTTATTTTTATTAAATCGTCATCATTAATACGTAGAGTTATAGTTCTTTTTTTGTTAGATGCACTATTAACGCCCTGTTTTTCTTCCTCAGTTTCCGAAGCAAATTGTTCAATAATTTTTTCTAGTTCTTGTTCTTCTATTGTTAATTGCTCGTTCATTGTTAACTCCTAAAAAGCTGTATAAATAGTTGCATTGATACTATTGCAATCAAGTGCCCTGGTCAATACATAATTAGGGGTCGGAGCTTAGGTACCGGAGCAACTTCAAAGTTAAAAGGATTAAAATTAGCATAAAATATATAAATTTACGCCTAAATATATTACAAAAAATCAATAAATAATCGATTCTCTAAAGTTTTATGAAAGAAAAAAAGGATTATCGGTAATGCTTTTTTCTATCTTACACTCGTTTATCTGGATTGTTGCTCCGATACCTAAGCTCCGACCCCTAATGTCTCGTTGAAACTCACCCTCGTTAGCTTAAAATAATCGTGTTATCATTTTTCTATGAAAATATTGGCAATTGAGACATCTTGTGACGAAACTTCCGTAGCTGTTGTGGAAAATGGAGATAAAATACTTAGCAACCTGGTTTCTTCCCAGGTTGAAAAACATGCAAAATTTGGTGGAGTAGTGCCTGAGCTGGCTTCCCGGATGCATACTGAAAAGATTAATCTTTTATTGGAAAATGCTCTCGATCAGGCAGATGTTAGTTTTAAAGAGATTAATGCTTGCGCAGTAACCTATGGCCCTGGGCTGGAAGGCTCGCTTCTAGTTGGGCTTTCTGCTGCTAAAACCCTCGCCCATACCCTTAATATTCCATTCATAGGTATTAATCACCTTCATGGACATCTTTATGCTAATTTTTTTAATAAACATAAACCAGAGTTTCCGTTTATTTGTTTGATCGTCTCTGGCGGGCATACTATTTTGACGCTTGTGGAAGGCCATTTTAAGTTTAAAATCCTTGGCCAGACCAGGGATGATGCTGCTGGCGAAGCTTTTGACAAGATAGCCCGTTATCTGGATTTGGGGTATCCTGGCGGCCCGATTATTGAAAAACAGGCTTTAACGGGTAATGAACTTTCATTTGATTTGCCAAAACCTATGTTAAAGCAAGGTTACGAGTTTAGCTTTTCCGGCCTTAAGACCGCTACTATCCAAACTGTCCAGCATTTTAAAAAAACTCATGATAATAATATAAACATTCCAGATATCTGCGCTAGTTTCCAGAAAACAGTTATTGACCTGCTCTTATATAAAGCTTTTCGGGCCTGTAGAGAACATAAGATACCCACCCTAGTACTTTCCGGGGGTGTTATAGCTAATAAAAAGCTAAGGGACTCTTTTATTAAGGAAGCGAGCAGGCAAAATATAAAGCTCTTTTCTCCTGAGCCCGAGCATTGCACTGACAATGCATCTATGATCGGCACAGCTGCCTATTATTATTTCAAACAACATGGCAGCCATAACTTGACTTTGAGGGTAGATCCTAATGCCTCTATGGAAGATATAATATGAAAATCAAGCCTATAATGGCCTTGAAGCCCACCTTAAAATTAAAACAAATCCTAACTCCCACATTAATTCAGATGTTGAGGACCTTTCAGCATTCCTACCTTGACCTGCAAGATGAGGCGCAAAAAATGTCTGAGGATAATGTTTTTTTAGAGATAAGAGACCAGGACCAGCTTTTAGCCTATGCTAATGTTTACAAAAAAGATAAAAGCACAAAATTTCAGATGCAGGATATTTCAGATTTTGCCAAATATAAAAGCGAAACTGAAAATATGTACTCTTATCTAGTATCCCAATTAGACCTGGAAAACCTGAAAAAAAAAGAGCGGGATATCACGCTTCATTTAATTGAGAACTTGAATAGCCGTGGTTTTTTAGAGAATTATGATCAAGTCAAACAAACTATAAAAGAGAAATTTCATGTTTCTGACCGAAAAGTACATGATATTTTGAGAATTGTGCAAACTTTTGAGCCTGATGGTATTGGGGCCAGGTCTTTAAAGGAATGTTTATTAATCCAGATAGAACAGCACCAATTTGATAGTGAAATGCTTAGAGAGATATTAAATAAAGTAGTGCTTCATCATCTTGAAGATTTGGCCAACGGCGATTTTGATAAAATTGCTAAAAAGCTAAAAATAGAGATAGAGGGTGTAAAAGCCGTCAAAGATTTTATGCACCAGAATTTAAATCCCAATCCAGGCAGTATTTTTGAGGGAGAAAATTTTAATAAGCACCTTACCCCTTCTTTTGAAGTAAAATCGGAAGGCAATAGAATAATTTTGACTAATCTGGAACAAAAATACGGCTTCCGGTTAAGTATTTCCGACGAGCATCTAAAACTACTGGAAAATCCTGATCTGGACGCAGACACCAGAAAATATCTCCGGGAAAAGCTTGCTAAAGCCAAAAACTATCTTGATTCCCTTCAAAAGCGATATGATTCAATGCAAAACTTAGTCAGTAAGATTGTGGAAATGCAGTATATGTTCCTTGAAAAAGGCCCTGCTTATTTAGAACCATTATTACAAAAACAACTTGCCAGAGAACTTGAACTATCATCTTCAACTGTGTCACGCATAGTTTCAGCTAAATACATTCAAACTCCGTATGGTATTTTTGCCCTGAAACAAATGTGTCCCAGAAGCCATTTCGGAAAAACTTCGGAACGTTTAAAAATAATAGTCAAAGATTTGATGCAAAAATATCCTGACCTAAGCGACCAAAAGCTCAGCATATTATTAGCCAAAGATGGAATAAACATGGCAAGGCGAACAGTGACGAAATACCGGCATTTGGTAGAAATGGGAAATAATTAAGATATCAAAGCTTTTAGTACTTCAACGTCTTCTGGTGTTGTTATTTTTAGATTCTTGGCTTCACCTTTAATCGCATAGATCGGAACATTAAGTTTTTCAACTAAAGAAGCCTCATCTGTAGCCGCTATATCAGAATATTTCTCGTAGGCTGCTTTTAAAATATCATAATGGAATATTTGTGGTGTCTGCACCTTAAAAATATGTTCCCGCGCTAATGTTTTTTTTATAATGTTATTCTCCACTTGTTTGATAGTATCAGTTATTGGAATGACCGGTATCACCGCCTGGTGCTTTTCAGAGGCTTTTATAATTCTTTTTATAAGTTCCTCGCTTACATTTGGCCTGGCCCCGTCATGTATCATAACCAGGTCTACAGCAGATAAAGCCTTAAAGGCGTTTAAAACCGAATCTTTACGGGTTTCTCCCCCCACGACTATTCTAGGGGCTGAGGGCAGATCAGAAAGTGCTTTTTTAAGCTTAGCTTGGTCTTTATCCAGAGAGGTTATTATTGTTTCTGAAATGTCCTTTATCTCTGAAAAACGTTCACAGCAAGTTTTTATTAATGGTTTATTGTTTATGGGAATAAATAATTTATTCTGGCTGCCAAAACGTTCGCTTCTGCCGGCAGCTGTGATAATCAGACCGATTTTCATAGGTTATGGTTTGGGTTTTATGGAGTCTTTGGTTTCTTTTGGCTCTTTGACTCCCTTTATTACACTGCTGGCGGTAGCTACCAGACTAGCCAAGTCAGCCATATTAGAAGGAATTATCATAGTATTGTTTTTCTTTGCCAAATTACCGAATTCAAGAATATATTTTTCTGCTACTCGCAGATTTACGGCTTCCATTCCTTTTTTCTCACCAATAGAGTTAGCTATCTCTTTTATGCCAAGAGCTGTAGCTTTAGCAACGGCCTCTATTTCAAAGGCTTGTCCTTCTGCTTCATTGATACGTTTCTGCTTTTCACCTTCTGAGCGGGCGATAAGCTCTCTTTTGTCCCCTTCTGCCCTATTAATTTTAGCCTGTTTATCACCTTCGGACTCGGCGATAAGGGCTCTTTTTTCTCTTTCTGCACGCATTTGTTTTTCCATAGCATCTTTTATGCTTTGCGGTGGTTTAATATCTCTTACTTCGTATCTGGTTACCTTAACGCCCCAAGGATCAGATGCTTTATCTACTGCTTCAACGATCACGGCATTCATCTTTTCTCTTTCTTCAAATGTCTGGTCCAAAGCCATAGTACCAATAATGCTTCTCATTGTAGTCTGTGCTATCTGCATAGAAGCAAAGAGGTAATTATCTATGCCATAGGATGCTTTATGAGGGTCCATAATCTGCAAATATAAAATGCCGTCAACTTCGACTGAAATATTGTCCCTGGTAATACATACTTGAGAAGGAACATCAATGGCTTGCTCCTTTAAGCTAAGGGTATAAGCTACTTTATCTACAAAAGGTATTAAGATATGAAAGCCAGCCTCAAGTACGCCATGGAACTTACCTAATCTTTCAATAATAAAATTGGTCCTTTGGGGCACTATTCTAAGAGAAGTTGAAAAAATGAAAAGTAATAAGATAATAAAAATACCAAGAATAAGTGTAAAAATCATAATTTTTTAACCTCCAAAGTTAGATTGTCTTTATTTATTACTTTTACTTTTTCACCTTTGGGTATGTTTTCCTTTGCTTTGGCAGTCCAAAGCGTACCGTGCAGCTCAACTTTACCAAAAGCGTCAGGGCCCACATCTTTTACCACTACTGCTTGTTCTCCAACAAATTCAGTATTTGTTTCAATGCTTGTTTCTTTTTTGCCTTTAAAAAAAATTGAGGTCATAAACCATTTTCGAAATAGAATTAGGTATGTTATTGAGGTAAAGATAAAGATTGTTAGTTGGATATTGATTGATATTTTTAGGATGAAACAGATTAGACCAACTGTGATAGCGCCTAGACCGAAGAATATTATTATTAGACCAGGCATGAATATTTCTATTATGCATAATAAGATGCCTAATAATAGCCAAATTAATTTGGGATTTGTTAATAATGGATTATTTATCATAATTAATAATAATACATTATTTTTGTTTTTATTTCTAAATAAATGTTAGTAATACTTCTGTCTTTTGAAGTGCTGCGCACTTCACAGCCTGAGAAGAAGTTTTTTTAAGGGCTTCGCCCAATGGTGTCCGGTCTTAAACTCACCCCCTAAATCCCCCTCTCTTGGCTAATTTTTTAATTAACTGATATCGTATTTAGGATTAAAACCAAAATTACCCAAAAGAGGGGGACTTTCAATGCCAAGAAATAGGCTTACTACAAAAGAAATTGTCAGATACTTAAGAAAAAATTAAACTAAATCTGAAAAGATAGTATGGGCGCAACTAAGGAATCGAAAATTAAAAGGTTATAAGTTTATAAGGCAATACTCCATCATTCTAGATAAAGATAAAAGTTTAAACTTCATAGCAGATTTCTATTGTTCGGAAAAAAGATTAATCATAGAAATAGATGGTCCAACACACAATAATCAACAAGATTATGATAAATTCAGACAAGAAGAATTGATTGAACTGGACTATAGGATCCTTAGATTTAGAAATGAAGAAATAGAAAACAATTTAGAACAAGTATTAAATAAGATAATAAAATATTTAAACTAAGTATTAGCAGCATAAAGTCCCCCCTCTTTTTTACTAAAAAATAACATCTAATACCAAATGATTTTCTTTTAAAAGAGAGGGGGGATTTAGGGGGGTGAGTTTTCGAAGATTTGCTATTTTTTGTACTTAGCTATCCGGTTAAATCCTGTCTCATCTGTAGTTTGTAGCTTTGGAAATGAGGCTAATGCTAAAAATTAGACCGGACACCATTGGGGCTATGCCCTTAAGATCCCAAATTGTTTTTGAGAGTGCTGCGCACTTCACAGCCTGAGAAGAAGTTTTTTTAGGGGCTGCGCCCTTAAAATGTCTGAAGGATTACCCTTTCATCACGCGCTGATCTTTGAAAATAAAATTACGCATACTTTCCTGATTAACTCGGATATTATATTTTCTAGGAGCTCCTTCATGCTTCCAGATACCGACATTAAATTTTGAAGTCCTGCCATATTTGCTAGTACCGCCCTTGCCCATATCTGGACTTGGCGCTGTAAGATCATGGATAGTATCGTCAAAAATAGCTTTTGGTAATAATTCTCGATACTTAGAATCATATAAATGTCTGATCCCATGCACCGGCCTTGATCCTTCAATGCCAAATAAAACAGCCCCCGGAGATTTTGTTGTCGGTGCTTTATAAAAAGCATATAAATGACCTCTGCTACCATCTGGCAACTGAATTTTGCCGGTTTTTTTATTTATGACTCCTCCGACTGTTATATCTGCTCCATAATGACTCCCCATTGACTCGTACGGATCTACTTTCTTCCCACCAATTTTGCGAAAGAAATTTTTAACCACTTGTACTCCTCTTTTAAAAATCCCTTTTATACCCACAAGCATTCCACCAACTTCTTTAATTTTGCCTTTTTTAATTTTTACATCGTGGGTAGCAGCATCGCGAGGCATTAGCTTTAACACCTTCTGCATATACTCAAGTCTTTTCCCTTGATCTTTAATTGAATCCGGAATACCTACAAGTTTTTCAAGACCCAAATGAGGATTTTCCCCTTTCTTGACGGGCGGTAAATCGAAACAAATTCTACCTCCATGCAAAAGTATTGATGTTTTAGGAAACTTGGCTTTATGCCAATCATTTTTACCATCTTTTTCCTCAAAAAACTCACCAAATTTCTCAAATAAATCTGTTACACGCCCTAGCAGTTTCTGCTGAGCAGTAATTGTTTTTCTAAAACTATTGTATGTATCTAGCGGATCTTTATAAATATCAAATTTAAACTTGGATTTCTTACCAGTGATCTTATCTTCATTTTTATTGAAGGCAATTAACTCTTTTTGGATCTGTAACGCCTTTTTATAAATAGGTAAAGTGTGCTTTTCTTTATCCGGTAATGCTTTTATTTTCTCAAGATCTTTTATTTCCGGTAAAGGTTCCATTGTAGAATTAAAAACTTTTTCATCTCTTCTCAACTGTTCTTTCACATTCAGTTCTCTAAGTTGCTCTTTGTCTTTGTAACGCTCTGGCTTTAATTTGCCTTGGGCATAACTATTGGCAACTGTTTGGATGTTATCCTTTTTTATATCATATTTTTCTATTCTGGTTTTTGCTTTATTAATATCCTCCCTGGTTATTACTTGACCAACTTTTGACTTTTTACGAAAAAAACCGCTCTTAACCTTCACATTACCTTTTGAGTCTATATTTTTGCCTGAAATGATATTTGAATTTTTAACCAGTTTGAGAATTTTTTTGAAAGTACTGATAAGTTTCCTGTCAATTTTAATTGAATAAGCAGTTTTAGCTAATTTGGGATTCTTTACAATTGCTCTCAAATCTAATAAATCCAATTCTTGATTATCAACCAGTAAACTCGTAACCTGTACAAAGTTAGTCTTGGTCTTCTGCGAAGGTTTAGAGCTAAAAGGTTTTATTGGTAACTGTCCGGTAGGTTTATTTACTATAAAACTGATTTGATGTATAGCTCCACCGATGATTTGCGCAATATCAGATTGACTTAGTGCTTTTACCCCTTTCATGACTGTGGTTCTGTTAAGACTTTCTAATGTTTTGGTAACTTCTTGATTATTCTCTATTTCGGATTCAGCTTTTGCTGAAATGGGTTTTTCAAGGGCGCTTACTTTACCTGATTCAACGTCTTTTATAACCATATCTATGGTATTTTTAAATTCTTGAATATAGTCTTTTGCTTTTGCTTCGTCATTTATGGAAAGCTCCATTGTTTTCAAATCATATTTATATATTTCTCTGCTGGTCGGAGTTCGATTGACCAGTTCCAATAGTGTTGGCCATAACTTAAAAACATAATACTGCTTTGATTTACTTTTTTGCTGGTTAATGTTTGAAAATAGGTAATATTCTGCTTTTGACTCATTAAACAAATTATTTATTAGGTCGAAAGTATTATTACCTTCCGCATCATTTATTTTTTTACTATTAGTGTTATTCATTTTATATCCCTCTTTTTTATTCTAATTACAAAAATATCTTAACATATCAATAAATAGTAGTCAATTAACACTGACTGTTTCATTTAATGATTGTCATTAAACCATTTTATATACTACATATTCCTCATTATATATATTTATAAACATATAATTCATCAATATCTTCCCTACTAGCAGCCAATGGCTGCGATCTAATCTCTAATTTCTAATATAAACTATGGATATCGAGTATCGTAATTAATCAATTAATAACAAGCTGTTCTAAGTTTGTTATTAAACTATCAATATACTTCAAACTTTTCTGCCAAAAATTCGGATCCCTAATATCCACATTAACAATCTTAGCCAGATCGTCCGGGCTGGCAGAACTTCCTGCTTGCAGAAATTCATGAAGCTGGGGCATAAAACTCTGTCCTTCTTCAAGGTATTTTTGATAAAGCGCAATAACCAGTAAATTAGCAAAGTTATAAGAATAAACATAAAAAGGCCATTCAAAGATATGAGGGATTGCGGACCACTCCCACTGGTATTCTTTTGGGCATTCTACGGCGTTGCCGAACATTATTTTCAGCTCTTCATTGTATAAACCGCAGAGCTCTTGGGGACTCATGATCTGTTTTGCTATTTGCTTGTGGGTAGCCATTTCAAATCTGGAAAACATGTTCTGCCTGTGGCTGGATGCGAAAACATCCTCCAGTTTTTCGCATAAAAGAGAAATTTTAAGCTGCTTGTCATTTTCTTGAGCCAGCAGCCTTTCAGTAACAACCATTTCAGAAAAAATAGACGCTGTTTCGGCAAAAGGCAATATCGGATGAAAATTACTCAGAGTTTGTCCTGAACATAACATTGAATGAATAGCATGCCCTAGCTCATGCGCCATTATGGTCACATCCCTAGGCTTACCTAAGAAATTCAACATTACAAAAGGCTTCATTTCCGGGATTGACGAATAGCAGAACGCCCCGCCCCTCTTTCCTTGGCAGACCGGCGCATCTATTCTTTTCTCTTTGAACATCAAGTCAGCCATGCTGTAAAAGTCCTTATCAAAGCTTTTAAAGCAGTTAAGTACAATTTCTTTTGACTCGTCCCAAGCGAACTCGCGCTTAACTTCCGGTAAAGGAGCATAGATATCAGCCAGGGTCATTTTGGGAAGGCCCAGTATTTTTGCTTTTAATTTATAGTAACGATGTACCAGGCTAGATGATTCTGTAGTAACTTCGTGCAGTACCTGGACCGCTTTATCATCCAGATCCTGGCTTACGTTCCTGATGCTTATCGCAGACTTATAACCTCTCAGATTTTTTTCTATAGCATAATCTTTTAGAATATTATTGTATAAATGTGATATAACCAGTTTATTATCTTCATATCTTTGGAAAAACAGCTTCATTGCTTTCTGTCTGACATCTGGGTCAGGATTATATCTCTGGGCCCTTAATTCGCTGCCGTTTAGTTTTTTCTTTTTCCCATCGACTTCAAACTCAAATTCAAAGCCGGAAGTAAGTTCACTGTACAGTTTTGTATGGGCATTTGTACCTACCAGGTCTTTAAGGTTGATGACCTTTTCTACTTCCTCGGAAAGTTTATATTCGGCAGTTTTACGTACCATAGATAAGTGATAACCGTACTCCCCTAGTAATGGGCTCTCAAATTTCTGGAAACTATCAGCCGGCATTTTTGCCAGCTCCAGGTCAAAGAAAACCAATAAGTTCTGGATTTCAGACTCAACCTCATCGATCTTTGCTACCAGGGCTTTTATTTGATCGTCATTGGTCTTTATGGAATACTCCAAATGAATATACTGGCTTATTTTATATAAAGGGCTTAACAACTGCTCTAATAAAACGTGTGCTTCCTTTAAACCTGCTGGAGATAAACTTGCTAAAGAGCCTTTATATTTTGAAGAAAATTCCCTGGCCTGTTTTTTGGTTTCATCAATAATTCTGGTGATATGCGGATCATTAATCCCAGAAGCAAACTCACTTAAATCCCAGCGGACATTTTTGGCTTTTACTGTCATTATTAGCGTTTTTTGGGCATCTTAAAAAACTTGATAGAATCAATTCCGATCCTAACATCTCCCTTTTTACCTGAGCTCAAGGCCAGGATCTGCATTTGGACCAGGCCTCCTGAACGGCCTTCCTGGTTAGGATTCCAGATATCGTCACCGATCTTAATATTGTCATCAATGAATTTCTTAAAAGGTATTACCAGCACCTTCCAGCCGGACCAGTCTACCTTAACTGTATAGACGAATTTGTCATCAGTATATGCCCTTGATGAATCATCGGGATTCAATTCTATTTCCCAGTTATTATTATCATCATCATACAGTTCTATAACCAGCATACCGCTTTTCTTGCCGCTGCCATGAATTACCATTTTTATAGCATTAAAACGTTTGGCATTAACTCCCAGGTAGGTTCCGATCCCGCCAACCAGCCATTGTTTGGTCGAACCGCTAAGTCTAAGCGAACGTTTTCCCAGGAAGGGCTCTATAAATACCCCATTATCAATCCAGGATTTTTTCAGCTTGCCAAAAGACCACCAGTCAGTAACAACCCTTTTTTTCGGATTATATTCAAAGTCATCAACAACATATACTTTTGACCTTTTCACCCTTGTCTTTGAATCAATGGCTTTTGATTTAGCCTGAAGGAATGAACTTTGATAAAATAATATATTTAAGGAAATTATAATTGTTAAAATAATTTTTGACATATTCTAACCCCTTCAATTTCTAAATTACACAGAATTAAATAATTCGATCTTTAATACTTTTTTGGTTTTTCCGGTTATTTTAAATTTTTCCGAAGTCTGCTGACCCATCACCCATACTAAGTTATTTTCACTGAAAAATAAAGGTATTAAATCTCTTTTCCCTATGGGAATTTTAAGGTCAATAAAATACTTTTTTATTTTTTTTTGAAATGAACTGCCATAGGGCTGGAACTTGTCTCCTTCTTTTTTGTTGCGGATATATAGTTTTTTGCTTTTAAGTAGATCGAAATTCATATATCCCAGGTTTCCGTTTGATAAATAATTCTGTTTGTTATTATCAATTAAGCTGAATTTGATCAACTTGGAAATTTCTTTTACTACTATACTTCCCGGCATTTCAGTTACAGGGTAATGGAATTCAACTTTATGCTTTTCAGCTTCCTGGCAGATAACCAGGCGTTTATCTTGGATGTTAAATATTAAACCGCCAGGAAGGTTTATTAAAAAGCTTTTATCTCCCACAGACCTGCTTAATAAATGTTTTTTGACCTGCTTATAAATATTATTTACGTGCTGGTTTGTAACCAGGTTTTTAGATTGAGGTAACTGTTTATCAAACCTTCTGATGGTTATTTCGAGTAATTTGACCAAGACCTGTTTGAGCAAAAAAGGATGTAGCTCTTTGACCTCTGAAATATCTAATTCCAAACCATTGTCAGTGAATTCGATTTTATCAGTAACCGGCTTCAGAACTACGTTAAAATAATCTTTTTGCTCCCGGAGATACTCAGCCTGGTTTGATATATTAGCCTGATAATTAGGATTGATCCTGGCAATTAAGGGCATCAGCTGGTGCCTGACCTTATTTCTAGTGAACCTAAGGTCTTGATTTGTAGGATCAATAACAAAAGCTATTTTATTTTGTTCTAAGAAACTTAATATTTCCTTCTTAGAGATAAACAATAGAGGTCTCACTAAATGTATCTTTTCAGTTAATTGGGCCTTGGGATTAATTCCGCCCATGTTAGCTGCTGTACCGCGGATAATTTTCTGCATAAAGGTTTCGCAACTGTCATCTAGATGATGAGCAGTGGCAATATAGTCTATTTTCAGTAATTTGGCGTAATGAACCAGGAGACTATAACGTAATACTCTGCCTGAAGCTTCCAGAGATATTTTTTGATTTGCAGCTAACTGCTGAACAGGGATTTTTTTTATGATACTTTTCAGTTTATATTTTTTAGAATTTGAGATAACAAAATCTGTTTCAAGCTCCATTTCTTTTTTTTGGCGGAGCTGGTGATTGAAATACACCAGAACTATATTTTGAGAACCTAGCGAATTCAACAAATAATGCAGCAAAAATACACTGTCAGCCCCCCCGGAAAAAGACAGCAGCACTTTGGTGTTTCCAGGGATTAAATTATATTGGTTTATGCCAGCTGATATCTTAGAAAATGTCTGTTTATCCAATTATCTCGGAAGAAACTTTCTATACCATTTATAAGTATGTTTAAGTACTATTAAAGTGCTCCAGGGGATAAAGGATAGAATAACGATGGTAACAACCTTGGGTGGAAAAAAAGCAAGAGCCAGTAAAATACCCAAAAAGTTATTAACAACAACATTGGAGTTAGAAACAGCCGCTCTGCCTCCTTTTTTCCGCCAAATGATACTTAAATAACCTATCATCTGAAATAGAAAAAAAGCCAAATACAAGATTCCTAAAGTTTTAAGAAGCTCTGAAATATTCTGGATAATATATTCAGCTTGAAAAGATATGGAGATCATCATTAAAAGTGAAATAAGACCAAGCATAATCCAGTTTCCATAGTCCTGAACCTTAGCAATAATATGATCTTTCAGTAGTAGTTTTTTAAGCAGTTTAGCAAGTATAAGAGGAATGGCAATAAGTTTGACCATATCCAGGAACAGGCTCATATAGCTAAGCTCGATCTCCGCTTTCAGCCATAACCAAAAAATAAAAGGTATGGTAAAAGCAGCTAAAAGATTTGTAACAATGATGATCATTAAGGATAACGGGGTACGGCCCCTCATAATATCTGTCATTACAGCTGAAGGGATACCTGCCGGCAAGGATGAAATCAAGACCAAGCCGAGAAGAGTATCCTGATCAACAAAACCTCTGAAAATAAAATATATGATAGTTGGTACTAAGAGCAGATTAATAAAGGCGATAAATAATAGAATCTGCGGTTTTTTTATATGGGTTACAATATCCAGGATATCTATTTTCAAGAAAAGAAGCCCCATCATTAACATCAAAATGTAAAAAACATAACACTCAAACTGTTGAAAAAAACCGGAAAACAAAAATCCGCCGGTTACACCTGCGGCAATAAAAAACCAGAAAAATTTATCTATGGTTTTTTGAGCAATCATTTTTTAAAACTCCTCTTTTAATGTGGTTATTTTTTAGTTTTATTAGCTTTTTAAAAAGAATCTAATTGTACTTTATTTTTGAGTGCAAAACAATGCAGTTAACAATAAGTTTTTTTAAATTCACATTAAGATAAATTGTGTTAATATGGAAAAACAGACACAACATAAGGAGCGTGTTATGGCTAAAAGAGTTTATAAAAAAGGAATGACTTTCTTTAACCTGGAAACAAAAGAAAAAATAATCTTTGGCAAGTGGAACTCAGATGGTACTGCAGCCTGTATCTCTGATAATAAGTTGTTCCTAAATATCCCGCGTGAGGAACTGGACAATAAGTATGGTTCATATTCGGAAATGGAAAGAAAGGCCCGGGAAACCAGGCGGGGCCAGGCCTGGTAGTAAATACTATTTATTCTCTATTCTACGATAAATTGCATAGTTTATATGATGTTGAGACCTTATTGTTTTTTCTTCGATTTTGATTTCGCCTTTAATTTCGTTGGGAAACTTTGTCGTATTAAACATATTAAACTCAAAAAAGTCGTCATCCTTCTGCAAAGCAACCGGAATATAATGTCCGCCGTTATAATCATTAAATGACACTAGTTCATACCTTACGTTGTCTTTTAGTTCATTTATAAAATATTCTTTTTTTATTTCAATACTCCTTGGGATGGTCCTTAAAATCGTTAATTCCGAAAAATCTTGCTCTACCTTATCCTCTTTTAAACCGCCTGGATTTATCTGAACAACTAATTCATTAGGTAAATTAGCTATTTTTCGATAGTTTGAATATAAATGGGATTGGGAATTTTTTAATATGTTGCTTTGCATATTTTTACCTATTTCATCAGAGATTTTAGGATTTGGATTAGAAAATTTAATAAGGAATACATCTTTATATTTTTTTCTATCTATAGTGCCCGGACTCTTAAGAAGATCATAATTTTTGAGTTTTTCTACAACCTCATCATTAGAGTTTAATTCTTTTATTTTTGATTTAGAAATATAATCTATTGTTTGTCTGAATATAGGTTTTACTTCAAGGGCCTCTATAAATAAATCTATAAAACTATCACTTGTTTCGCTACTTTCCTCTTCGTTTTTAATATTAATATTTAGTATAATCTCTGTATTACCCTTAAACTCCTCGACTTTTTTCTCATTAACAGAAAACATATATATACTGTAGCTTTTAAAAACAATACCAATATCCTTGCCTTTCTCATCATATTTCCCAAGTATCAGGTTAATGACTTTATCAGCCACATCAAAAAAGGTATCATTCTCATCATTTACAGTATGCAATTTATATATTTTACGTATTTTCTGCACATCATCGCTCACCAGTCCCACTCCTGTCTGAAGCTTTGAAACAGCTGCAAACATATACTTAGCCATTATTTTAATGTTGTCATCTTTATCTAGTGTTTCATCATGCGCTACCGTCCATAAAACTCTTTTTAAGTTGTTTGACATACAACATTCAATGATGGCTGAAGTAATGTAACAGGTGTTGTTTTTCCAATGGATTAACATTTTGCTGTTAATTTTGTCTTGAATTGTCCCTCTAATGAAATTTTTCCCTTCTGAGCTATTGTTCGAGGTTTTTTTTGGGCTTTCTTTTTCATCCTTATTTTTTTTTCTGAGAGGCATGGGTAGTTTTTTCTTACTGCTTTCATCACTAAAATCGTTTTGAATAGTATTCTTTTTTGTATTATTTTTAGGAAGAGGATTATTTTCAACTTGAATCTTTTCTTCAGTCACGTTATTCTTCCTTTCCGGTCCTTCCGGTAAAGATTTGTTTTTTGTTAATGAGAAAAAAGTCGAGGAGTTTAAGGGTAATACAGAGATTATACT